>JAHEGF010000146.1:4508-8261 GCA_024645155.1 Phyllobacteriaceae bacterium
AGAGCTGTTGGTCGCATCTTGCTTCCGGTCCGCTGGCCCATGATTTTGCCGTGGCCATGCCTTCCTACACGCTGTGTCCCGACGCGCGGATCACTGCAATCACGCAGGAAATCGGCGCGGCAATTACCGCTGCTGCCTCTGAGATCGGTGGCGAAATCCGCTTGACCGGCCATTCGGCAGGCGGTCATCTGGCAACGCGCGTGGTCGCAAGGACCTCGCCGCTTGCACCCGATGTGGCAGAACGCGTCACGAGAACGGTATCGATCAGCGGCGTCCATGATTTGCGGCCGCTGATGCGCACTGCAATGAACGAAACGCTGAAAATAGACATGCGCGAAGCACTGACCGAAAGTCCGGCGCTGCTCGAACCGGTGGCAGACACCCGGCTGACGTGCTGGGTCGGAGAAGCAGAGCTGCCCGAATTTCGCCGCCAGAACGCATTGCTGGCAAATATCTGGAAAGGATGTGGCGCCGCAACCACGGCTATCGAAGAACCGGGCAAGCATCATTTCAGTGTCGTCGAAGGCCTTGCAGATCCTGCCCATCCGCTGGTTCAGGCACTGTGTGATTGACGCTCCGTCAGATTTCTGGTGTTGACCATGCAGGTTGTTACCACCTACGAGAGGACCGAACCTGTCAATCCAATACTGATCGGAGATGAGGAATGAGTCTGGAATCAATTGCAGAACGGATGAAATCGCGGGCGGCATCGAGCGGCTTTGATCGTGTTGTCAAGTTTGACTGCGGCGATGATGGCGTCGTTGTCATCAACAAGGGCGAAGTGACCACAACGGACATGGAAGCCGAATGCACGATTACCGTTTCAAAGGATGATCTCGATGCACTGACCACGGGCGAGCTGGACGCAACGTCTGCCTTCATGCAGGGCAAGATCAAGATCGACGGCGACATGTCGATTGCCATGCAGCTTAGCCAGGTGCTTTGACCGGCCAACCGGCCGCATCATTTTCGGCCAGTTTGCCGAAAAGGTTTATGCCAGGCTTTCGTCAACTGCGGCGCGGTAGAGATGCCACGTCGTGTGCCCGAGTATCGGCAGGACAAGCACGATACCAAGAAAGAAAGGCAGCATCGCCAAAACGGCGAGGCAGGTCACGACCACGCCCCATCCGAGCATCGGCACCGGGTTTTGCACCACGGTGCGGATGCTGGTGATCATGGCGGTTACGAAGTCGATGTTGCGGTCCATGAGCATCGGCATTGAAATCACGCTGACCGAAAACAGGAACAGCGACAAAAGCAATCCGACAATCGTGCCCACCACCAGGAAAGCCAGTCCCTCCGGTGTGGTGGTGACCGCCGTCAGGAATGCCGGGACGGTCGAAAACGACGTTTTGCCGAGAAATATCGCCAGCAGAAGACGGGCCTGATACATCCACACCCAGAACACGAACAGCGTGATAAACGCCATCCAGCCGAGTTCGCGCCGCTGCTGCTGGAACACGACCGTCAGGACGCTTTTCCAGGTCGGCTGAATGTCTTTTTCCATTTGCCGGCTGACCTCGTAGAGCCCGGCTGCAACGAACGGGCCGATCAGCGGGAATCCGATTGCAACGGGAAAAATCAGCCAGCGGGCCCCAAGGACCGTCAGGGCGCCAAGGATGATCAACCCGCCAACGGCGTAAATACCGCCAAAAAACAGGCCGAAGACCGGCGCGCTGCGAAAATCGCCAACGCCGCGGTAGAGCGCGGTCACGATGGTGTCGGCAGTGATCGGGTTGGTGTGAGGCAAGCTGCCGATGTTCTTTTTGTCCGTGTTCATGGTTCCTCCACGTCGTCCTGCAATATGCGCTCCGCCGCGCCATCCAGATCGTCATACTGGCCGCTTTTCAGGCTCCAAACGAAAGCCGCCAGACCAAGCAATCCAAGCCCCAGCGCGACGGGTATGAGGATCAGCAGATTGCTCATGCGGCGATCTCCTTTCCCGCGATCGGCTCTGCGCCTGCGGAAAGCAATACGGTTTGCCGTCTTGTCGTCGAATTCTCCGCACCTGGTGTGCTGGCGGAAAGGCCAAGGCGCATGCTGTTGGCGACAACCACAAGCGATGAGGCCGACATCGCAATCGCCGCCACAAGCGGTGTCACATATCCTGAAATCGCAAGAGGCACCGCAATGCAGTTGTAGAGGATGGCGATGGCGAAATTCTGGGTCACCAGCCGCCCGGCCTTGCATGCAACCCTGCGCGCCAGCGGTATGGCAGAAAGGCTGTCGCGCGTGAACACCAGGTCGGCGGCCAGCCTTCCGACGTCCGATCCGCTGGCCGGTGCGATCGAGGCATGCCCCATGGCGAGCGCCGGGGCATCGTTGATCCCGTCGCCGGCCATCAAAACCTTGTGGCCTTGTTGCTGGAGTTCGGCGATGCGGGCGATTTTCTGGTCGGGTGTCAGACCCCCGGCATACCGGTCGATGCCGAGGGTTGCAGCAACGGCAGCAACCACGGCCGGCGCATCTCCCGAAAGGATTTCGAGGTCAAGACCGGCAATGCGCAACTCGGCGACCGCTTCAACTGCATCGGGACGCAACACGTCCTCGAGCCTGAAAACCACCATCTCGCCATTCTCGAATGCAAATGCCGTGGCGCTGGCTTCACTGTTGCAATCCGGGGGCGCAGAGGCGGAGATCCCGGCCACCCACTCGCTCCGGCCAAGGCGCGCGCGGCAACCATTGATGACGGCTTCGACGCCGAACCCCGGATGTTCGGTTGCCTCACCCAATGGTGCCACGCTCGTATCGGCAAGTGACCGGGCGATGGCGGCAGCCGAAGGATGGTGCGAACGCGCCGCCAGGGCCTTGACGGCGTCGCGGTGCTGTTCCAGCGGACCGGAAACGCCGGTTATCGCAGGCCGCCCGAGCGTCAGCGTTCCCGTCTTGTCGAATATGACTGTGGTGACTTCGCCGAGCTTTTCGAAAGCCGCTCCGTCCTTGATCATGACGCCGTCGGCAAACAGCCTGTTCGCACCGACAACGTGCACAACGGGAACGGCGAGGCCCAGGGCGCAGGGACAGGTGATGATCAAGACCGAAATCGCCGCATAGACTGATGTGTGCCAGTCGCCGGATTGGAACATCCATCCCGCAAATGTAAGCGCGGCGAGAAGATGCACTGCCGGGGCGTAGATCGCCGCCATGCGATCGGCGATGCGTACATATCGCGCCTTGCCGTTTTCGGCCGCTTCCATCATTTCGATGATTTCCGACAGGA
This sequence comes from Phyllobacteriaceae bacterium, assembly GCA_024645155.1. GTDB lineage: Bacteria > Pseudomonadota > Alphaproteobacteria > Rhizobiales > Rhizobiaceae > JAHEGF01. The sequence continues at coordinate 7,729 of JAHEGF010000146.1, forward strand.
AGGATTTGCCGGCACTGCGCAATGCCTCGATTTCGATTGGTCCGGTCAGGTTGAGCGTACCGGCCTCCAGTGTCTCGCCCGGCCGGATCGTGACGCTGGCGCTTTCTCCGGTGACCAGCGACCGGTCCAGATCGCTGGTACCGGAAACAACCACCCCGTCGACGGGAAGCCGTTCACCGGCAGCGACGAGCAGCCGCATGCCGGGTTTGATCTCGCCCAGTGGCACAAAACGCACGTTTCCGCCCACACCCGCCACTACCGCACCTTTGGCGGCAAAACTTGCAAGCCGGGTTACCGCGCCACGGGCTTTTTCGCGCATCATGTGGTCAAGCGTTCGCCCGATCAGCAAAAAGAACAGCAACATCACTGCGGCGTCGAAATAGGCATTTTCGCCACCGGTCATGCTTTCGTATATGCTCATGAACAGGGCAAGCAGCACGGCAAGCGATATCGGCACGTCCATGTTCAGACCGCCGGCCTTCAGCGCCGAATAGGCCGACGCAAAAAAAGGTTGTCCGGCATAGGCGACGATC
>JAHEGF010000394.1 GCA_024645155.1 Phyllobacteriaceae bacterium
CGGGCGCTACCAGATTGCCCTTTACGACCTGGCCAGCGACTCGGTGAAGTGGCTGACCGACGGCCAAGGCGAGAAAGAGCTGCCCGATTGGTCTGCCGACGGCGATACATTCAGCTATGTCACCAGCCACGGGCCAGAGTGCTTCCTGACGGTCGATTCGATTTCCGGTAAAGGTAAACAAGATTACCAGATCGAACCCGGGGTGGTCTACATGCCCACCTTCACCCCCAATGGCAAGCAGATTGTGTTTGTCTTCGACAGCCCGCGCCATCCGGACGATTTATGGATTTTTTCGCTCGAAGATGAGACCTTCACTCAACTGACCAACTCCCTGCCCGAGGAGATCGACCCGGCAAAACTGGTCATGCCCCGGCACATCACCTACCCCGGGCTGGATGGGGCAGAGATCCCCGCCCTGCTCTACCAGCCAAGTGGACAGCACAAACCCGGCCCGGCCGTCATCGATGTGCACGGCGGGCCTAACTGGCTCTCGATGATTACCTGGAACCCCTTCATCCAGCACATGGTCAGCCGGGGCTGGGTGGTGCTCTCGCCCAACTACCGCGGCTCGACCGGCTATGGAAAAGCCTGGCAGCTTGCCAGCCGCTTCGACCTGGGCGGGGTGGATACCCAGGATATCGTGGCCGGGGCCAATTTCCTGGAAGACGAAGCCATCGCCATCCCGGATAAAATTGCTGTCACCGGGCGCAGTTGGGGCGGCTACCTGACAATGACCTGCCTGACCCAATACCCCACGCGCTGGGCGGCAGGTTCTGCCTCGGTGCCCTTCCTGAACTGGTTTACCAGCCACGAGAACTCGCGCGAAGACCTACAGCATTGGGACCGGGAAAATTTCGGCGACCCGGAAAAAGATTACGACCTGTGGTACCAGCGCTCACCATATTTCTTCCTTGACTGTATCGTAGCACCGGTCCAGCTGCTGTGTGGGGAGAATGATGTGCGCTGCCCGGCTAGCGAGTCGCACCAGGCAGCCGAAGAACTCACCAAGCTGGGCAAAGAGGTCGACTATATATTATTCGAAGGGGAAGGCCATGCCCTGCTCAAAGTAGAAACCCAGGTAGAGGCCAAATCCAAACGAGTGGAATTTATGGCCAAAATTCTAGAAAAAGGACTTGAGGAATAAGACCATGCTGAAAAAAGCACAAGCAATTCAATCTACAATGGTTGCCTGGCGGCGGGATTTTCATATGCACCCCGAGATGGGGTTTACCGAAACCCGCACCGCGGCCAAAGTCGCCGAAGTTTTGCAGTCCCTGGGCTGCCGGGTGCGCACCGGGGTAGGCAAAACCGGTGTGATTGGCGAACTGGGCGAAGGCAAACCAATCATCGGGATTCGCGCCGATATGGATGCCCTGCCCATCCAGGAAGAAAACGACCAGCCTTATAAATCTACCGTGGCAGGCGTAATGCACGCCTGCGGGCACGATGCCCATACCGCCATTCTGCTGGGGGCAGCCACTCTGCTCTCGCAGGAGGAATTCCCCGGAACGGTGCGCTTTTTCTTCCAGCCCTCGGAAGAAGTGGAGGACGAAGAAGGCATCAGCGGCGCCCCCCGCATGATCGAAGATGGCGCAATGGAAGATGTGGACGCTGTTATCGCCCTGCATGTGGGGGCCGCCATCCAGACCGGCAAGATCGAACTCGGGGCCGGAGATTCTGCCGCCGGAGTGGATACTTTCTACGGTTCGGTCATCGGCCGGGGAGGGCACGGCTCCACCCCGCATAAAGTCATCGACCCAATCTTCCTCTCAGGTTATGTGATCCTGGCGCTCAACAGTATCATCTCGCGCCGCCTGCACCCCTTCGACCAGGCCGTGATCAGCATTGGTTCGATCCACGGCGGCACGATCGATAACGTGATCCCGGAGCGGGTCGAGTTCTCCGGCACAATCCGCTTCCTGAGCAAAAAGGTGCAGCACAAGCTGCACCAGGAGATTGAACGCGCCTTCGAGGTTGCCAAGGCAATGGGCGGCGATTACGAACTGCGGATTGTTGAAGGCTACCCGCCGATGGAAAACGAAGCGACGATTGTTAAATTACTGGAAGAAACCGCCGCAGACCTGATCGGTGAAGCAAACATTGCGGAGCCCGAGCCGGAAATGGGCGCTGAGGACTTTGGCTTTTTTATGGAACATGCCCCCGGAGCGATGTTTTTTCTGGGCTGCAAGATGGAAGATTTCGAGCGGCGACACCACGACCCGCAGTTTGACGTTAATGAGGAATGCTTGCCGATTGGGGCAGCCATGTTTGCGGAGGCCGCCACCCGCTACCTGAAGCAGCACGCCAAGTAATCCAGTCCGAGATCAAAAATTCAATCGAAGGCCCCAGGAAATTCCTGGGGCGTTTTGTTTCCTGAAAAAGTTTCTGACCGGGAAAACCGGGAAGGGCTTTATAATTTTTTTTAATCTGCTATAGTAGAAGTATATTTGTGGAAAAGGGACGAGATAAACTGATGCTGATCGAGATCAAAAACCTGCAAAAATCCGTTGAGCAAAAAAATGTACTCGATATTCCAGAATTTCTCGTGGAGGCTGGAGAAGTCAGCGCTGTCATCGG
>JAHEGF010000147.1 GCA_024645155.1 Phyllobacteriaceae bacterium
TTCAAGCGTCCGCATACCATGATCCTGTGCTTTTTTTGCGCAGCTCTCCGCGGCCATCTGGGCCGCAAAAGGCGTCGACTTGCGCGATCCCTTGAACCCTTGGGCACCGGCGGAAGACCAGGCAATGGCATTGCCCTGCGCATCCGTGATGGTGATCATGGTGTTGTTGAATGTCGAATTGACGTGCGCCACGCCCGAGGAAATGTTTTTTCGTTCGCGGCGGCGAACGCGTGCAGCTTCCTTGGCCATCATAGTCCTTTCTGTCGATCTCTACACCGCCGTTATTCCAGCGGCTCCACCCTGGTAGGCTTTAGCTACCCTGTTATTTCTTCTTGCCGGCGATAGCCTTTGCCGGCCCCTTGCGGGTACGCGCATTGGTATGGGTACGCTGGCCACGGACCGGCATACCGCGACGATGGCGCAAGCCCCGATAGCAACCCAAATCCATCAGACGCTTGATGTTCATGGAAACTTCACGCCGAAGATCGCCCTCGACCCGGTAGTCCCGGTCTATGGCTTCGCGGATTGCGATTACCTCGGCATCGGTCAGTTCACTGACCCGCCTTGATTCATCAACATTCGCCTTGGCAACGATTTCCCTGGCAAATTTCGGACCGATTCCATGAATGTATTGAAGCGCAATAATCGCGCGCTTGTTGGTCGGTATATTAACACCGGCTATACGAGCCATCTCATCTTCTCCATGTAGGCCAGCATCATACCGGCGTCTTGTTATCCCGCGTCCGGTGGAGGCCGGCCCCTGCGGGGGTTTCTATCGTTCACGAACCGGAGAACCCCCAAAAAGGCAGCACCAATTCAAAAAATGAATGAAAGACGGGCCGCTATATGACGGCTCGCCGTTTCAGTCAAGCATCCGACGTGCGAATTATCCGCTAAATGTCCGCAAGTACGGAATTAATTTCCTTCGTAACGGCGTCGATGGACGCCATGCCGTCCACACCACGTAAAAGTCCCTTGGCATAATAGTAGCCGATCAACGGGGCAGTCTTCTTGTAGTACTCCCGCAAGCGCTCATCGAATACTTCTGCATTGTCGTCCTTGCGGGGCGCCTGACCGGCAGCCATGGCTTCTTCGGCCCTTTTGATGATACGGCCGACCAGCGCCTTGTCATCGACAACCAGCTCGACAACGGCATCCAGGGCAATGCTCTTGTCGGCAAGCATTTCGCCGACAGCGTCGGCCTGAGCCAGCGTGCGCGGATATCCATCGAGGATAAAACCCCTGGTGCAGTCAGGTTCATCGATCCGATCAGAGACAATTGCGTTGACGATGGCGTCAGATACCAGCTCGCCGGCATCCATGACCGCCTTTGCCTTCAATCCAACTGCGGTTTTTGCGGCTACCGCCGAACGCAGCATGTCTCCCGTAGACAATTGCGGTATGCTGTATTTTTCGACTAGCCGTTGCGCTTGCGTTCCCTTCCCCGCACCGGGTGGCCCCAACAATATCAGCCTCATCGTCCCCGTTTTCCTCCACGCAATTTCGATTTCTTGATCAGTCCCTCATACTGGTGCGCAACCAGATGCCCCTGGACCTGCGCAACAGTATCCAATGTCACGCTGACAACGATCAGTAACGATGTGCCGCCAAGGTAGAACGGTACACCAGTAGCAGAAATCAGGAATTCGGGAATAAGACAGACGATCACCAGATAGATTGCACCAACCACCGTAATGCGTGTCAAGACATAGTCGATATATTCGGCTGTACGTTCGCCTGGACGGTAACCGGGAATGAACCCGCTCTGCTTCTTCAACTGTTCGGCGGTATCCTTCGGATTAAAAACAATCGCCGTGTAGAAGAAGGCAAAAAACGCAATCATCGAAGCGTAAAACAGCATGTAAAGTGGTTGGCCGTGGCCAAGTGCCGCCATGATTACCCCGGCCCACGCAGGCAGGTTTTCGGTATTGGAAAAGCCGGCGATGGTTGCAGGCAGCAGCAACAGCGACGATGCGAAAATCGGCGGTATGACACCGGCAGTGTTCAGCTTTAGCGGCAGATGCGATGTGTCGCCCTGGAACATGCGGTTGCCAACCTGGCGCTTCGGATACTGGATCAGCAATCGGCGCTGGGCGCGTTCTACAAACACGATAAAGGCTATGACCGTGATCGCCAGAACGATAATTGCCAAAATGATGCCGGTTGACAGCGCGCCGGTCCGTCCCAGTTCAAGTGTTCCGCCAATTGCAGCTGGCAGTCCGGCCACGATGCCGGCGAAGATAATCAGCGATATTCCGTTGCCGATGCCGCGGGCAGTGATCTGCTCACCCAGCCACATCAGGAACATTGTGCCGCCTACCAGCGTGATCACTGCCGACAGACGGAAAAATACTCCCGGATCGGTAACAATCCCGTTGCCGCTTTCGAGACCCGAAGCAATTGCATAGGCCTGAACCGTCGCCAGGAGAACCGTTCCGTAACGGGTATACTGGTTAATGATCTTTCGGCCCTGCTCGCCTTCTTTTTTCAGTTGTTCCAGCGTTGGCACAACAGAAGTCATCAATTGCATGATGATCGAAGCGGAAATGTAGGGCATGATACCGAGGGCCAGGATCGCCATACGTCCGACAGCGCCACCGGCAAACATGTTGAACATGCCAAGTACGCCGCCGCTTTGCTGCTGAAATGCCTGGGCAAAAGCGTCTGGATTAATACCCGGAATCGGAATGTAGGTGCCGAGCCGGTAGACCAGCAGAGCTCCAAGAGTGAACCAAATGCGTTTCTTCAGGTCTTCTGCTTTGGCAAAGGCAGAAAAATTGAGGTTGGTCGCCAGTTGTTCAGCAGCCGATACCATGTAATTCCTCCGATAACGGCATTATGCCGATCCTATGCGGTCTCATGAATGCGATTGGCCGAACCCGTGACATAGGTCCGGCCATCCAAACATGCAACCGGCAGCATGACAGCTGCCGGAGAGGTTCTATTCGGCGGCCGGAGCTTCCGGGACGGTAACAGTCCCCCCAGCCTTTTCAACCTTTGCGATCGCGGCCTTTGATGCGCCTGCGACGCTGAATTTGACCTTCGCCTTAATTTCACCATCAGCCAAAAGCCGGACGCCATCCTTGATGCGGCCGATCAATCCGGCCTTCATCAGCGCGTCGGCATCGATATCCGATTTCGCATCCAGTTTTCCTGCATCGATCGCGGCCTGAACTCGGCCGACGGATACAATATTGAAATCCTTGGCAAAAATATTGTTGAACCCGCGCTTGGGCAACCGGCGATAGATCGCCATCTGGCCACCCTCATAACCGTTGATCGCCACACCCGAGCGTGATTTCTGGCCCTTTACCCCGCGTCCGGACGTTTTGCCCTTGCCCGAACCAATACCACGGCCAACACGCTTGCGGCCCTGTGTTGCGCCGTCCTTGTCTCGCAGATCATTCAGTTTCATCATCATTCTCCTGCGATCAAGCCTCGTCCACGACGCGGACCAGGTGGTGCACTCTTGCAATCATACCGCGTACCGAGGGTGTATCCTCGAGGGTACGGCGGCGATGCATCTTGTTCAGGCCCAGACCAACCAGCGTCTGACGCTGGTAGGCAGGACGGCGAATCGGGCTTCCGATCTGTTCAACAGTGATCGTCTTGCCCTTCTTGTTGTCAGCCATGGCTTTGTTCCCTGGGTTGCAGTGCCGGATCTGGCGCCTGCGGTGTTCTTCTTGCGGCCGGCAGGCCTATTCCTCGGTGCCGACCAGATCGCTGCGGCGTGACTGCAGCGTTGAATATTTGATACCGCGCTGTGCAGCCACATCCTTCGGATGACGCTGGCTTTTCAGTGCATCGAACGTGGCGCGAACCATGTTGTAGGGGTTTGATGAGCCCTGCGACTTGGCGACAACATCCTGCATACCGACGGTTTCAAACACTGCACGCATCGGACCACCGGCGATGATGCCGGTTCCGGGCTTGGCAGCCCTGAGCAGCACCTTGCCAGCCCCGTGACGGCCGTTGACATCGTGATGCAACGTCCGGCCCGAACGCAGCGGTACGAAAATCATGTCGCGCTTTGCTGCTTCGGTCGCCTTGCGGATGGCCTCCGGCACTTCACGTGCCTTGCCATGACCAAAGCCTACCCGGCCCTTCTGGTCACCAACGACCACAAGCGCGGCAAATCCAAAACGGCGGCCACCTTTGACGACCTTGGCAACACGGTTGATGTGGACGAGCTTGTCGACGAATTCACTGTCTTGTTCGTCGCGACCGCGGTTGCGGCCGTCGTCCCTGCGATTTTGTGCCATTATCCTGTTCCTTGTTCTTTTCCGGTAGCACGGTTGATAGTTTGCGGCGACTGCCGGTTAGAAATTCAGGCCGCCTTCTCGGGCAGCATCTGCCAGTGCCTTGACCCGACCGTGGTAAATATAACGACCACGATCAAAAACCACGTCCTTGATACCCGCCTTTTTTGCCCTTTCGGCGATAAGTTTGCCGACCGTTGCCGCGGCTTCGGAATCTGTACCGCCCTTGCCCTTGAAGTCAGGGTCTATGCTTGACGCAGCGGCGACCGTATGACCCTTGCTGTCGTCAATGACCTGGGCATAAATATTCTTCGAGGAGCGAAAAACGGACAGACGCGGACGGCCACCGGACAAGGCCTTGACCTTGCGGCGGATGCGGGCGGCGCGGCGTGCAGTTGTATTCTTCGAGGCCATGGCCTGCTTCCTTACTTTTTCTTGCCTTCTTTGCGGACGATTGTCTCTTCCGCGTATTTGATACCCTTGCCCTTGTAGGGTTCGGGACGGCGGTATTTGCGGATTTCAGCAGCAACCTGCCCTACCCGCTGCTTGTCGATACCGCTGACAACAATTTCGGTCGGCTTGGGCGCAGCCAAGGTAATGCCTTCAGGCGCTTCGTAGATGACCTCATGACTGTAGCCAAGGGAAAGCTGCAAATTCCGGCCCTGCATCGCGGCACGATAGCCAACGCCGTTGATCTCAAGCTTGCGTTCAAATCCACTGGTAACGCCATTGACGATATTCTCGATCATGGTGCGCGACATGCCCCACTTGGCGCGGGCATCCTTGCTGTCGTCGCGCGGATTGACGATAATGCCACCGTCTTCCATCTTGACGATCACTTCCTCATTGACGACGTATTTCAGCTCGCCCTTCGGCCCCTTTGCCGAGACGGTCTGCCCGTCAACATTTGCCGTAACGCCCTGGGGTACGGAAATGGGTTTTTTCCCAATACGAGACATGTTTTTGTCCTTGCCGTTCTATTGTGTGCCGTGGCGGTCAGAATACCTGGCAGAGAATTTCGCCACCGACATTGTTCTCACGTGCAGCATGATCAGCCATTACGCCTTTCGGTGTTGACAGAATTGATATGCCAAGACCGTTTGCGACATGTGGGATTGATTTCACCGAGACATATACACGGCGGCCAGGTTTTGAAACCCGCTTGATTTCCCGAATAACTGGTGTGCCCTCGTGATATTTCAGCTCAATCTCAAGTTCCGACTTTCCATTGTCGAAATCTGCCTGGCTGTAATCGCGAATATAGCCTTCAGCCTTCAGGACATCGAGCACGCGCGCGCGCAGTTTGGATGCCGGAGTGGATACAGACGATTTGCGCCGCCCTGCCGCGTTGCGGATACGGGTCAACATATCGCCGAGAGGATCACTTAATGACATGGTCGTACCCCCTTACCAGCTTGACTTTACGAGGCCCGGAATTACTCCGAGCGAACCGAGTTCACGCAAGGCGATGCGCGACATCTTGAGTTTGCGATAGTAACCGCGTGGGCGGCCTGACACCTCGCACCGATTGCGGATGCGCGTTTTCGACGAATTTCGCGGCATTTGTGCGAGCTTCATCTGCGCCTTGAAACGTTCGTCCATCGGGGTTTCGCGATTGTGGATGATCGCTTTCAACGCAGCGCGCTTTTCGGCATGCTGTGCAACCAAACGCTGGCGTTTGCTGTTTTTCTCGACCGCGCTTACTTTAGCCATGTCGTATAATCCTCTTGCGTATGCCGTTACTGCCGGAACGGGAAGTTGAAGGCAGTCAAAAGTGCCCGTGCTTCGTCGTCCGTTCTTGCAGTCGTACAAACGATGATGTCCATTCCCCAGATCTGATCGACCTGATCGTAGTTGATCTCGGGGAAAATGATGTGTTCCTTGATGCCCATGGCAAAGTTGCCGCGGCCATCAAAACTCTTCGGATTCAGGCCGCGAAAGTCACGGACGCGCGGCAGCGCAATCGTAACGAGGCGGTCGATGAAGTCGTACATGCGATCCTTGCGCAAAGTCACCTTGGCGCCAATCGGCATCTTTTCTCGCACTTTGAACCCGGCAATGGAATTGCGCGCATAGGTGATAATGGCCTTCTGCCCGGCGATCAGCGCAAGATCGGCAGCTGCGACGGCCGGCTTCTTGGAGTCCGCTGTCGCTTCGCCGACGCCCATATTGAGAACGACCTTCTCAATGCGTGGGACGAGCATACTGTTTTGATATTTGAACTGGTCAAGAAGCGTTTGACGAATAACTTCGTTGTACTGCTTCTTCAGCCGCGGTTCGTAACTAGCCTCAGCCATCGATCAATTCTCCCGAGCGTTTTGCAACGCGCACTTTCTTGCCATCCTTTTGGACCTGGAAACCGACGCGGGTCGGCTTGCCGTCCTTGGGATCCGCCACAGCCAGATTCGAAAGGTGGATCGCGGCTTCCTTGGATATAATGCCGCCTTCCTGGGCCTGCGTCTGGCGCTGATGGCGCTTGATCATGTTGATGCCGCGCACGAGCGCCTTGTCGTCTTTCGGCATCACTTTCAACACTTCACCTGACCGGCCCTTGTCCTTGCCGGCCAGTACGACAACCGTGTCGCCCTTGCGTATTCTTTGCATAACCGGCCTCCTCTAAAGCACTTCAGGTGCCAGTGAGATAATTTTCATGTGTCGCTTGGCACGCAGTTCGCGCGGAACCGGCCCAAAAATACGGGTACCAACCGGTTCCTTCTTGTTGTCGACAAGAACGGCAGCGTTGTTGTCGAAACGTATTACGCTACCATCAGCGCGGCGGATGTCCTTGGAGGTGCGCACGACGACGGCCTTCATGACATCGCCCTTTTTGACGCGTCCGCGCGGAATCGCTTCCTTGACGGAAACGACAATGACGTCTCCAACCGATGCATATCTGCGCTTCGATCCGCCGAGCACCTTGATGCACTGAACGCGGCGAGCACCGGAATTATCCGCGACGTCAAGATTTGTCTGCATCTGAATCATGACAGGTTGCCTTTGTTATTCACCTGGACGGGCCATCGGGCGCGTCCCATTAATTTCAATCAGCCTGATTGCTGACCACAATCCATCTTTTGTCTTTCGAGATCGGACGCGACTCCTCGATGGAAATCGTATCGCCGACCTTGCATGCATTGGTCTCGTCGTGCGCCTTGTATTTCTTCGACTGGCGCACAGTCTTTTTGTAGAGCGGATGGGCATAGCGGCGCTCAACTCGGACAACGACCGTCTTGTCGGCCTTGTCACTTACTACTGTGCCCTGAAGTACGCGTTTCGGCATCTTGAATTATCCTTAGGCTTTGTTGCCGGCCGCCTTTTGGGCAGCGACTGTTTTGATGCGCGCGATATCGCGGCGCACTTGCCTGACCCGTGCGGTTTTTTCCAACTGACCGGTGGCGCGCTGAAAACGCAGGTTAAACTGCTCCTTCTTCAGCTTTGCCAGCTCATCATCGAGCTGATCAGGGGTCATTGCATGTACATCTACTGCCTTCATGGCATTTACCTCGTTTAGTCGGCGATACGCTGAACGATGCGTGTGCGCACCGGCAGCTTGGCTGCACCCAGACGCAGGGCTTCGCGCGCTACATCGTCCGTGACACCATCGATTTCAAACATGATGCGTCCCGGATGAACGCGAGCTGCCCAGTATTCGACCGATCCCTTGCCCTTGCCCATGCGGACTTCCGTCGGTTTGGATGTTACCGGCAGATCCGGGAAGATGCGGATCCAGACTCGTCCCTGACGTTTCATCTGACGGGTTATGGCACGACGGGCAGCCTCGATCTGGCGTGCAGTCACGCGCTCGGGATCAATCGCCTTGAGGCCATAATTGCCGAAATTCAGCGATGAACCGCCCTTGGCAGTTCCGCGAATCCGCCCTTTGAACTGCTTGCGGAATTTTGTGCGCTTTGGTTGCAGCATCTTCTTCTACTCCAAAT
>JAHEGF010000395.1 GCA_024645155.1 Phyllobacteriaceae bacterium
GGCTGGAAAATCGAAAATGTCTGTTACCTGCAGGACCTTTATGCGGATCCGCGGGTTCGCGGAACCGGCATCGGCCGTGCGCTGATCGAGGCGGTTTATGCGAAAGCCGACAAGGCCATGTGTCCATCGGCCTACTGGCTGACCCAGGATTTCAACCACACGGCGCGCAGGCTTTATGACCGCATCGGCACCAAGACGCCATTTATCAAATACAGCCGGTAAGGCTGTGTCAGGGCTCGCGAACCAGCCTGAAGCCGATCAGGATGTGTTTAAGGCCGTCGGGCCTGCCATGGCGTGACGCCGGCCGGCACACCCCGCAGCCCTTGTCGTCCCAGGAACCGCCCTTGACCCAGTGCCGCCCCTCCGCTGGCGAACCCGCAATCCATTCAAAAACCTGGCCCGCCGGATCCATCACGCCATAGGGACTTGCACCTGCGGGAAAACTGCCGACCGGAAAGGTGTCAAACGGGCCGGTATCATGGCTGTTGAGCTTTTCGGGATCCCAATCGTTTCCCCACGGAAAAATGCGCCCGTCCGTGCCACGCATGGCCTTTTCCCATTCGATCTGCGTCGCCAACCGCCACGTTTTGCCGCTTTTGCCGGAAAGCCAATCCGCATAGGCCTCGGCATCGCTGAGGGACACCAACACGACCGGATGGTTTTCACGGCCGTCCGGTGGCATGCCGTTGTGCCATTGGTATTTTTGGGTCCGCTCGAAGGGATGATTAAGACCGTAACCATCCCAGGTCTCGCGATCGACCTGCGGCGCGCGGTGGCGGGTCTCGGAGACGAAGACCGCAAAATCGGCATTGGTCACCAAATACTTCATGATCTCAAATGCACCTGTCTTGCGCATCGTCCTTGGCAACTCGTCCTCGTACCATTTGTTGTCACGGGTGACGGCATGGCCATAGGCAAATTCATCGAGTGCATAGGCCGTCTTGCGTTCGGCCTGATCGGAACCGCTCAAAAACTCTCCGGCGGGAATGGACACGGTTCTTGGTGAAGCAAAATCTTGAGCGACAGTTGCAGCCGGCATCATTAACGCAAGTGAGAAGGATAGAAATAGCGCGCTTTTCATCAGCTCAGCCTAACGCGGCTGGAAATCAAACACCCATCACAATTGCGTGCCGCCGGGGCCGGTACATTCCAGGTCTGCTACGGAGCTACAGCAAAGAATTGGGGCTGACAAACTGCAACGCAGTCCCTATTTTCTAACCCATGTTCATACCGTTTTTTCTTGAATTGAAAGCTGCACGGGTTCCGGTTTCGCTGCGTGAATACCTGTCGCTCCTTGAAGGGATGGAAGCTGATCTCGTCACCTATGACGTCGAAGGCTTCTACTATCTGGCGCGGGCGGCCCTGGTGAAGGACGAGCGCTATATCGACCGGTTCGACCAGGTATTCGCCCATGCTTTCAAGGGTGTGGAGGCGGTGTCCGGTGAAGCGGGCATCGACGTTGAAAACCTGCCCGAAGAGTGGCTGCGCCGCATGGCAGAAAAGCACCTCAGTGACGAGGAAAAGAAACTCGTCGAGGCACTCGGCGGGTTCGACAAGCTCATGGAGACCCTGAAGAAGCGGTTGGAGGAACAAGAGGGCAGGCACCAGGGCGGATCGAAGTGGATCGGCACCGCCGGCACATCGCCGTTCGGCGCATATGGCTACAATCCCGAAGGCATCCGCATCGGCCAGCACGAAAGCCGCCACCGCCGCGCGGTCAAGGTCTGGGACAAACGGGAATTCCGCAATTTTGACGACTCGGTCGAACTGGGGACCCGCAACATCAAGATCGCGCTCAAAAGGCTGCGGCGCTGGGTGCGCGAAGGTGCCGACGAGGAATTCGATTTGCCCGGAACCATCCGCTCAACGGCAGAGCACGGCTACCTCGATGTCCAGACCAGGCCCGAACGGCGCAACGCGGTCAAGCTTCTGATGTTCTTTGATGTCGGCGGATCCATGGATGATCATATCAAGGTCGCCGAGGAGCTGTTTTCGGCTGCCCACGGCGAGTTCCGCCAGCTGGAGTATTTCTACTTTCACAACTGCCTTTATGAAGGCGTGTGGAAGGACAACCGCCGGCGCCATTCCGAGGTCATACCGACGTGGGATATCTTGCATAAATACGGGCACGACTACAAAGTCGTCTTCGTCGGCGACGCCTCAATGAGCCCCTATGAAATAGCCTATCCAGGCGGCGCCGTTGAACATTGGAACCAGGAGCCGGGCGCTATCTGGCTGCAGCGTGTCATCAACCAATGGCCCAACGCGATCTGGATCAACCCGGTGCGCGAAAAGCACTGGGGTTATACGCATTCCGTCGGGATGATCCGCGAAATTTTCTCCGATCGCATGTTTCCGCTGACTCTGAGCGGACTTGAACAGGCAACAAGGGAGTTGAGCCGCAAACATTGATCAATACTGATCCGAAACACTGCAAGTTTCTCTGCGGGTCTTTTGACGGACACCCGATTGGTGCTGTAATTCGGCACGCAGGAGCACAAAAAATGTTCGGGGTATTGAAACATGGCCGGAACGCCTGCTGATGGCAGCGCGCATCGTTGATC
>JAHEGF010000396.1 GCA_024645155.1 Phyllobacteriaceae bacterium
CCTCCGATGGGTAACCGGTATGTCAGCGAACCAAAAAGATCGCTGTCTCCGTCTTCGAGGCTCTCGGTGCCTGAAAGCTCAAAGCGCAGGAAGTCCCCCGGTGTCAGGAGGCTGACCAGTTCCTGATTGAACATGAGAGTCAGAGCGTCACCAAATTCGCGGGACGGATTGTCCAGTGTCACATATCCCGACGACGTATCCTGCTGCTCAGCCACAACGCGCACATGTGCCGTTTGGCGGCCCTCAGGATATGTGATTTCGGCGGATGCACTGACGGACTGGATATCTTCAACCAGCATAATCGCGCGTTCGAACTCTGCCAGTGTCACTGCCGGTTTGCCGATGACCGGCGCAAAATAGGCATCAATCAGCCTGTAGGTTGCCGTGTCGACACCCTCGATCGACAGGGACCCGATTTGTCCTTCATCGATCGCAATCGTGCGGCCGTCCGGCAGCACGCGCGCACTGGCCAGGAAGTATCCGTCTTCGCGGTAGATTGTCTCAAGCGCCGAAGCCAGACCGCGGGCCGTTACCCCACCTGTGCGCTGAGCTTCCACCTGTGCTGCGTAACTGAGGATTTCAGAAGCGTTATAGGCGCCGACTCCCAGCACCTGAAACGACTGCTCGGCTGCCCGCGATGACGGCTCGTTTGCATGGACGGATGCGGCGAAAGATGACGCCGTCATTGCTGCTGCCAAGGCAAAAGCCGGATAACTCAATGACCAGTAAATTGCTCTATCCTCCGTTTTTCATTGCAACTTCAGGGGGGATGCTACGCGATGCAAGCGCCAGGGAATGAAAGCGGCACCGACCGTTGGCGTGTTGCGCCGGGGCCACGGAAAGCAGTTGATCAGGCACGGCATGCCACATCAGCCAAAGCGGCAGGTATGCTGCCGCACTGCCCGACAAAAACGCCGGATGACGGAAAGCCGAAACTGACGAGCCGGGCGAAGCAGGACAACACCATCCTGTCAGCTACAATCGGGGTAGAGGTAGCGATCCGCCTCCGATACGTCCACGGGGCAACCCCTGGGCGCGGAATGATACCAGTGCGTTATGCGGCTGCCCGATGAGTTGAAAGAGCACTGAAACGTCTGACCCGATGTCGTACTACCGTTCACCGCATGTGATCCGTCAACGCGCTGCCCCTCGTAGGACACAGATGCAATGGCGCTGGTCGAAACACCAAGGCGGCTCGCCGCGAAACTATTGCACGAAGACATCATCTGAGACTCGTCCGGCCGGGTCGAAACATGCGCTTCGCCGGAATGGTACCAGCTCACAACGTGCGATCCCGACGCGTTGAAAGAACACTGGAATGTCTGCCCTCGCGTGGTGCTGCCGTTGACCGCGTGCGTGCCGTCCACACGCTGACCCTGATACGTCAATTCGGCAATGTCGCTCGTGGACAGACCAAGGTGACGCGCCGCATAGGTATTGCACGTCGTCATCATCTGAGCCTGATCCGCCGCGTGAACGGACTCGGAGCCAGCGAACAGCGCAAGCACAACTGTGACGCTTGCGAACCCTGCGATAGATTTCATTCTCTCTCTCTCCCTTCGCGGCCCGGACCTTCCGGTGGCGCGCCAACTTGATTTAATCCGGACTGTGCCGCCGCTGAACCGGATCGCCGGAAAATGCCGGCGACGGTTACAGGCAGGCGCATCCATCAGTCACAAGACGTTTCTGATCAGCAATCACCCGCCGGCAACATCCGCACAGAAGAATACCTGCCGTCGGACGTCACAACTTCGGCACAGGCACCCGTCGCGCGGTTGAACCAGTATGTTGTCAGGCCCTGAGACCGGATGGGTTCATAGCCCAGGTTGCGAATACCCATTTCCGCCTGTCCGGCGCGCGCACCCTGAAATGCGCTCAGATCACTTGAGCTACCCACCGACGGAGCCGACACCTGGACTTCCTCCTCGACACAACCTGCAAGGGCGATGCAGCCGGCGAACAGAATTGCAAACTTATAATTTGGCATTGTTTTTCTCCGATTTGTAATTGAACAGGTATTTTGGCGTCTGTCAGGACGATTTCCTGACCGCGCGGACGATCAGGATCAGAATGACCGCGCCGATTACAGCAGCAATGAGGCTTCCCGCGGCACCGCCAAGCGAAACGCCCAACAGCGGCAGCAGGTAACCGGCGATAATTGATCCGCCGATCCCGATCAGGACATCTGCCCAGAATCCCGAACCACTGCCTTTGACGATCAGGCTGGCCAGCCAGCCAACCAAAGCGCCTGTGATGATAATGATGATGAGACCGATTATCCCGCCCAGCGCCGCACCCACTGCCTGAGCGCCCTCGTCCTGAGCCAGAGTGGGAGTTGCAATGATCATGGCGGCGAGAACCGCCGTGGATTGATGCATCATCGAAACTTTCATGCTCTCATTCTTACCTGCAAGCCTTTAGGGGTAGGGCGCGGCCCGGACCCGGAATTTACGCCATGGCCCGGGACCGCGGATACAAATTTAAAAAATCTTCGCACTCTTACCTTCCCACAGCGATGGCTTAACAATGGCTTACCCATCACAACTCAACAAGTGAGGGTTTC
>JAHEGF010000008.1:0-8130 GCA_024645155.1 Phyllobacteriaceae bacterium
ATCACCGCGCAAATCCTCGGGCGAGATATCGTCGGATACCAGCAGCCGGATCCAGTCGAGCGCTTCGGAGGTCGACGGTTTCTTTTTGAGTCCTGGCACTTCGCGAATCTCGTAGAATTGTGTCAGCGCCGCACGAACCAGTGATTGCTTGATGCCCGGATAGTGCACATCGACAATCCGGGAAAGCGTGTCGGCATCGGGAAACCGGATGTAGTGGAAAAAACAGCGGCGCAGGAAAGCGTCTGGCAACTCTTTTTCATTATTGGATGTTATGATGACAATCGGCCGCACATCCGCGCGGACCGTCTCGCCGGTCTCGTAGACAAAAAACTCCATGTTATCGAGTTCCTGAAGCAGATCGTTTGGAAATTCAATGTCAGCTTTGTCGATCTCGTCGATCAGCAGCACAACCTTCCTGTTTGCCGCAAACGCATCCCACAACTTGCCACGTTTGATGTAGTTGCGGATATCGTTGAACCGGTCGTCGCCAAGCTGGCTATCGCGCAGCCTTGTCACCGCATCATATTCATAAAGGCCCTGCTGTGCCCTCGTTGTCGACTTGATGTGCCATTCGATCAGGTCAAGGCCCAACGCGGCAGCAACCTGTTTTGCCAATTCGGTCTTGCCGGTTCCCGGTTCGCCCTTGACCAGCAGCGGCCGCTCCAGTGCAATCGACGCATTGACCGCGACCATCAAGTCCTTGTCGGCGACATAAGCTTCAGTACCGGTAAATCGCATGTCTGTCTCCGGGTTTTGACATCGCGGCAGACACTAGACAGCGTTTTAGCCGAGGGCAAGCGCGCTCGATCGTGGCGGGCCTGCCCTGTTGATGATCCGGCTGTCAAGCGGTAGCCCAGCGCAGAAAGCTGTTAGCGGAAACGAAATCCTGCTGCTCGGCCCAGCGGTCCAAACCCCAGACGTGACCGGCGTGTTTGACGATCAGCAGGCCCAGCACCAGTGCATCGACGATATGGAAATCGATGATGAAATTGTTGTGGTCGGAGATATATGGAAAATCCATGTGGGCCATCCAGTAGAGCAGCATCAGCAGGATGCCGAAAACGCTCGATACGCGCACCATCAGGCCGAACACGAGCGACAAGCCGATAAGCAGGTGGCCGTATGCCACCAGGAACGAAACCACCGGCGCGATCACGGGACCGGTGAAGTTGGAGAACAGGCCGTGGAAGGTTTTGGTATGCTCAAGGAATCCGGCTGCGCTCCAGCCGGGAACGAAAACCTGGTGTGAGGCGGCGTATAGAAATACCCAGCCTAGTGAAATACGGAGCAGGAATATAAGCATCCGCTCGGAAGTTGAACCTGACATGTCTACGACTCCTGAAATCGGGATGACCATCTATCCGCCATGACGTGGATCGCCGACATTTCCTGCTGGCTTACCCGATGACGGGCCGCCAAACGTATCTGGCAATCCTTGTGCAAATTCTGCGCCGCTCTTTGCGGGCAATGTTGATCCTGATCAATATTTGCGATTTTTGATCTCGCAGCTCACTCGGTGCTGACACGAACGAGTTTTGCGGTGGCGGAAGCCGCTCATTGCACCTATATTCCGCGT
Source organism: Phyllobacteriaceae bacterium (assembly GCA_024645155.1). Taxonomy (GTDB): domain Bacteria; phylum Pseudomonadota; class Alphaproteobacteria; order Rhizobiales; family Rhizobiaceae; genus JAHEGF01. The sequence continues at coordinate 1,577 of JAHEGF010000008.1, forward strand.
CGGCGTACTGCGATGCGCGACAGGAGCATTTTCCCCGGGGCCTTACTTGATCCTTAGGGAGCTGTCACTGTCCTGGGCCGTGGCCTTGGACACACGGCGCCCACCTACGTTGTAGGTTCCCGGGATCACCACCTCCACCGGCATTCGTGGTACGCTTGTTCATTGACGGAAGGTTTCTGTGAACTCCGGCATCAAAGAAAAAGCATTCCTGCGGTCACAAGCACTTGGCCGGCGCGACGCGCTCGATACGCAATACCGAATCGAAGCCAGCCTCGATATCGCAAACGCCGGCAAGACAGCAATCGAGGTGACCCCAGACAGCATCGTTTCCGGTTTCTGGCCGATACGTTCGGAAATCGATGTGCGGCCGTTGCTGTTTGCCTTCCATGACGGCGGTGCAAGACTTTGTCTGCCGGCGATCGTCGACAAGACAACAATCGTCTTTCGTCAACTGGTACGCGGCAGCGCATTGGTCGACATGGGGTATGGCACCGTTGGTCCAGGCCCCGAAGCCGCCATTCTTGATCCGACGGTCATGCTGGTACCCCTTGCTGCATTTGACAGCCGCGGACACCGGATAGGGTATGGCGGCGGCTACTATGACCGTGCGATTGCACGATTGCGAAAATCCGGGCAGGACCCGGTCCTGATCGGCGTTGCATTTGACTGCCAGGAAATCGCTGCCGTACCGCACGATCCTCACGATATCCCAATGCCGCACATTCTCACCGAGACCGGCTTGCGCGCAATGTCATGTGACTGATAGAGGCGGGCGATGCGCATTTTGTTTCTCGGCGACATGGTTGGCAGATCCGGGCGCCAGGCCGTTTACGATCAACTGCCGGGATTGCGATCTGATTTCAGGCTGGATTTCGCTATTGTAAATGGTGAAAACGCTGCCGGTGGTTTTGGCATTACCGAAGAAATTTTCCTGCAAACACTCGATGCCGGAGCCGATGTGGTTACCACGGGCAACCACGTATTCGATCAACGCGAGGCGCTGGAGTTTGCATCCCGTCAGGAACGGTTTCTCAGACCGGCAAACTATCCAGCCGGAACGCCCGGCCGCGGATCGGGAGTGTTTGTCGCCAGAAATGGTGCCCGGGTACTGGTTTCAAATATTATGGGCCGCGTTTTTATGCATCCCGAACTTGATGATCCGTTTCAGTGTGGCGAACGCGAACTAGCCGCCTGCCCGCTGGGCGAGCAGGCAGATGCGGTGATTATAGATTTCCATGCCGAAGCAACTTCGGAAAAAGTCTGTTTTGGCCACTTCGTCGACGGACGCGCCAGTCTGGTTGTTGGCACTCACACCCACACCCCGACCGCCGATCACCAGATCCTGCGCGGCGGGACCGGTTATATGTCGGATGCCGGCATGTGCGGTGATTACGATTCCTCTATCGGGATGGACAAGGAAGAGCCGCTCAACCGGTTTTTGACAAAGCTGCCGAAAAGCCGGTTCGTTGCAGCAGGTGGCCCCGCAACCCTGAGCGGAGTTGCTATCGAAGTTTCAGATCGAACCGGATTAACGGAAAAAATCGCACCGTTGCGCATCGGCCCGCATTTGCAGGAAACGATCCCCGAATTCTGGAACTGATGCCTTATAGCCCTTCAAGGATCAAGATTGTCGGCCGTCGTGGCAACGTTCGCGCTGACACGGTAATGCTCCGGCGCGATTCAAACTTGACTGCGAAATCGCCCCTCAGCCCGGACAGGAACCCCTCGATCGTGGAATACCTGCGGTGCATAGGCAGCACGATGGATGATTGCAGCCGCCTGGTGATTTCGCTGATCGTCGCGTGATCAAGGGTTAGTCCGCCATCGACCGGAACCATGACGATGTCCAGACGCCCGATCGCCGCGTAATGCGTATCGTCCAGCGCATGATGCAGATGCCCGAGATGACCGATGCACAGATCCGCAACCTCAAAGATGAAAATGGAATTGCCGTCTTTTTCCGGCACGTGAAAACCCGACCGGATATCCGTCGTGACATTGCGGATGTAGACGTCGCCGACAACGACACGATGTTTTACCGGTCCGCCGTCCGGATTCCAGCCCGGAAGAACCATTTCAATCCCGGGATCGGGTGATCGCGTGAAATGCGTGCTGTGTGCCTTGTTCATCGTCACGACCCGCGGCAACGGATTGGTGCCATAAGCGCCGGAAAAATCGGTAGCAACCCGGACCCCGGCAGGGGATTCGATCACGTATGTGGAGTGTCCGGCATAGGTGATCGTCACTTCGGGTACCGCAGTCTGGGCCGGCACCGTATAAGAAGCGTACCGTACAAGGCCAAATCGGTCATCATCGAGGTCCATCGCCATGGCAATACACTTCGATGGGATAACGCTTTCGCCTGAATTCTTCTGCGCGACCGCAGGTAAAACCTGGAACAGGACTACCAGGACAATGGCTGCAACAAGACGGTTCATGGCACCCTTTGTGGCATCCTCTCTTTCAGTGCACTGTCAACATAGTAACCGGTACCTGCTTGGCGTAAAGTGTGATGCGTTCACAATTTCACCCGGCAATGTCTTGTGCGAACTCGGGAGTTGTGATGTTTGCACTGAAACAGGCGTCATCCCGCGCTTGACCGGATTATTCAATAACAAGGCGGCCAGATCATGAGCGCTCTACTTCCCGGCATTGATCCCGACGGACTTCTCGAATTTTCCGTGGTTTTCACCGACCGGTCGCTAAACCATATGTCAAAGAGCTTTCAGGCCGTCATGCTGGACATATCGGCAGCGATGAAACACGTCTATGCAGCCCAAGGTGTGGCTCTTGTCCCCGGTGGCGGGACATTCGCCATGGAAGCGGTGGCGCGGCAGTTTGCACGCGGCAAAAAGGTCCTGGTCATTCGCAACGGCTGGTTCTCCTTTCGCTGGAGCCAGATCATTGAAATGGGCCACTTGACGGGCAACCAGACGGTATTGAGGGCGACCAGGTCTCTCGACAACCGCGATGCACCCTTTGCGCCACCGCCGATTGAGACGGTGGTGGACGAAATTCGCCGGCAAAGGCCGGATGTCGTCTTTGCTCCCCATGTTGAAACCGCTTCCGGAATCATGTTGCCGGACGACTATATCCAGGCAATCGGCGCTGCCATGCGCGAGATTGGCGGGCTTTTCGTGCTCGATTGTATCGCGTCGGGCTGTGTCTGGGTCGACATGGAGGACTGCAATGTCGACATCCTGCTCAGTGCTCCGCAAAAGGGCTGGTCCGGTACCCCGTGCGCCGGCATGGTGATGTTGGGCGCCCGCGCCATTGCCGAGATGGGCAATACCACATCCGACAGTTTTGCCTGCGATCTGAAGAAGTGGTTCGACATCATGGCAGCCTACGAGAAAGGTGGACATGCCTATCATGCCACCTTGCCGACGGACGGGCTTCGGGCTTTGCGCGATACCATTGCCGAAACAGCGGAAATCGGCTTTGAGACCGTCAAAAAAGCGCAAATCGAGCTCGGTCAAAAAGCGCGCCAGGTCATTGAGGCGCGCGGCTTCAAAAGCGTTGCCGCCGAAGGATTCAAGGCGCCCGGTGTCGTCGTCAGCTACACGGACGATCCGGCGATACAAAATGGTTCGAAATTTGCTGCAGCCGGAACCCAGATTGCTGCCGGCGTCCCGCTGCAGGTCGATGAAGGCCGGGATTTCAAGACATTCCGAATTGGCCTGTTCGGGCTCGACAAGCTTAAGGATGTCGATGCGACCGTCAGCAGGCTGGAACAGGCGCTCGAAGCGGTTTTGGCGTGAGTGTTCGGCGGCTCCTTATATGTTGCCATCAATCACGGCCTTCTGGACTGGTGGCAACAAAATATCTATAAGGCGCGGCAGAAATCCGAATTCTGCTAGCTTACATCCAGAGGCGTTATGGCTGGTCATTCCCAATTCAAGAACATTATGCACCGCAAGGGGCGGCAGGACGCCGTTCGTTCGAAGATATTCTCCAAACTTGCCCGTGAAATAACGGTCGCCGCCAAAATGGGCCTGCCCGACCCCACAATGAACCCGCGCCTCCGTCTTGCCGTGCAGAATGCCAAGGCCCAGTCGATGCCGAAGGACAACATCGAGCGGGCGATTAGCAAGGCAACCGCCAACGAAGGTGATAATTACGAAGAAGTCCGATACGAGGGCTATGGTCCCGGCGGTGTCGCCGTTATCGTCGAGGCCTTGACGGACAACCGCAACCGCACGGCATCGACAGTTCGTACCGCATTCACGAAATCCGGCGGAGCGCTTGGCGAAACCGGTTCGGTATCGTTCATGTTCGATCGCGTCGGTGAGGTCGTCTATCCGGTCGCAGCCGGTGACGCCGATGCCGTCATGGAAGCTGCGATTATGGCAGGCGCTGACGACATACAGTCCGATGACAACGGCCACACAATCACCTGTGCATTCGAGAATATCGGAGATGTCTCAAAGGCGCTCGAAGACACTCTTGGCGAGGCCGAGACAGTCAAGACCGTGTGGAAGCCGCAGACAACCGCACCGGTCGACGAGGAAAAGGCGCAGTCGGTACTGCGCCTAATCGAAACGCTAGACGATGATGACGATGTGCAAAATGTCTATGCCAATTTCGAGGTTGACGACGAAACGCTGGCCAAGCTCAGCGCCGCGTAGATGTATCGTAAAGCACCTGTATTCCTGCCTGGTTCGCAACACACGTGTGTCGCGTTAACGTAGTTTCGCGGAAAATCATCCACGCATTGCGCCATCCTCGACTCTTGCGTGCATTTGCGTCAAGTTAACACCAAATTAACCTTGACGGGACGGACTATGCGACAGGATTTCAGGATTTGCATCATTGGTGCCGGTGCGGGCGGCCTGTCCATGGCGCGGGCCCTGCGCCGCCACGGCATCGCCTACGATCAGTTCGAGCGCCATTCCGATGTCGGTGGAGTATGGGATCAGAAAAATCCCGGCAGCCCGATGTATGACTCCGCCCATATGATTTCCACCAAAACCATGTCGGCCTTCAAGGGCTTTCCGATGCCGGCCGAGTATCCGGACTATCCCGGCCACCGGCAGATTCTCGCTTACTTGCGGTCGTTCGCCAACGCTTACGATTTGCGCCGTGACATAACCTTCTCAACGCCGATCAAGAGCGCGGTAAAGGAAGATGGCCGCTGGACCGTTACTTTGGGTGACGGAGAGGTTCGCCATTATGATGGTGTTGTGGCGGCAACCGGACTTGCCTGGCATCCGCGCATGCCGTCTTATCCGGGCGATTTTTCCGGCGAGGCCATCCACTCGTCTAAGTACAAGTCGCCGGACATTTTCCGTGGCAAGCGGGTACTCGTCGTTGGAGCCGGCAACTCAGGTGTTGATATCGCTGCCGATGCCGCACGCTCGGCCGCCAAGACCTTCTTGTCGATGCGCCGCGCCTATCACTTCATCCCCAAGCATATCTTCGGAATGCCCGCCGACATCTTTGCGCTGACGGGTTCCGTGTTCCCGATGAAAATCCAACAGTATGTGTTTGCCGTTGTGCTAAAGCTGTTGAACGGTGACGTGACGCGCCACGGCCTGCGCAAACCGGATCACCTGCCGCTGGCGAGCCATCCGATTGTCAATACGGCAGCCTTGTTGCATATGGCCCATGGCGACCTGACCCCGAAGGTTGATGTTAAAAGGCTGGAAGCCAATGAAGTCGTGTTCGAGGATGGCAGCCGTGAAGAAATCGACATGATCGTGTACGCCACCGGTTACGTGCACAAGGTACCCTTCGCCGATCCGGATCTCCTCAACAATTCCGGTGAGGAATCGAACCTCTTCATGCGCACGATCAGCCGCAAGGATCCAACTTTTTCGGCCGCAGGTTTTGTCGAGATCAATGGTGGCGTCTACCAGTTTTATGATGAATTCAACGATATCGTTGCAAACTATTATCGCGACCTGGCCGGCAATTCGCCTCGTGCCGCCAAGTTCGAGGAAATCGTCCGTTCAGGTGCCTACGATGTGTCGGGCAATGTCTCATACGTCGAAAGCCCGCGCCATCACGTCTATGCAAATGTGCTGCAAAGCGCCCGGCAGGTCAAAAAGCTAAAGCGCGCAATGGGCTGGAAAAGGTTGGTGGAAAGCGAAATGCGGGCGCCGGCCGAAACCTCAGCAAAGCCGGCAATAAAGTTGCAGGCAGCCGAGTAGAAAACCCCGCTGCCACCAACAAAAAACCCTGCCATAGGGCAGGGTTTTTGTCTTGTAACGGCGATGATGCCAGATCAAATGCCGAGATTGGCAAACTTGTTCTTGAATTTGGAAACGCGGCCACCGCGGTCAACCAGCGACTGTTGGCCGCCATTCCAAGCCGGATGGGTGTTCGGATCGATATCAAGCCTCAGTGTGTCACCTTCCGCACCCCAGGTTGAACGGGTCTGGTACTCGGTTCCATCGGTCAGCACGACCTTGATCATGTGATAGTCGGGATGAATTTCGGCTTTCATTACTCTGTCCTTCGCATCGGATCATCACCGGAACCCTGTTCCGAAACGCATGATCCCAGATATTTGAATATGTAAAGTCCCGGAATGCCGATCATGCGGCTTCCAA
>JAHEGF010000008.1:8140-11101 GCA_024645155.1 Phyllobacteriaceae bacterium
CCAAAACGGTCGGCGAGCCTATACATCACACGGCAGTCAAGCGCAACCTGCAAGAATACGGGGACTGGTACTTTGGACATCGACATAACCGAAGAAAAGAAACGGCGGTCACTAAAACCGCTGCGCCGCCTTTTCCCGTATCTCCTGCGCTACAAGCCGAAATTGATCGGCGCCATATTTTTCCTGTTGCTGGCAGCGGCAACCACACTGACTTTGCCGACAGCAGTCCGGCGCATGATCGACAAGGGATTTTCAGGCGCCGATTCCGCTTTTATCGCCAATTATTTCGCAATGCTGATCGTCATCGCTTGTGTGTTGGCGCTCGCCTCTGCGTGCCGGTACTATTTCGTTATAACCCTTGGAGAACGCGTTGTCGCCGATGTTCGCCGCGATGTTTTTTCCCACGTTACCGAATTGTCTCCGTCCTTTTTCGACAGTGTTCGCACCGGCGAGATCATATCACGCCTGACCGCTGACACCACGCAGATCAAATCGGCTGTCGGTGCGACCGCATCCATGGCATTGCGCAACACCATCCTTGGACTGGGGGCACTGGCAATGATGGTCATTACAAGCCCCAAATTGTCGGGGCTGGTAATCGCAGCCATACCGATTGTCGTATTGCCCCTGGTTGCCTTTGGACGCTCTGTCCGGCGCAAGAGCCGCCTGGCTCAGGATACCCTCGCAGACGCCACTGCCTATGCGTCCGAGCAGATAGGCTCGGTGCGCACCATGCAGGCTTTTACCAACGAAGACCACGTTGTCGGCCGCTTTACCGGCGCCGTTGACAAGGCCTATGATGCAGCCCGTTCATCGGTTTTCGCCCGTTCCTTCCTGACATTCTTTGCCATTTTCATGATATTTTCGTCAGTGGTCGCGGTGTTATGGTTCGGGTCCCGAGATGTCCTGGCCGGATCCATAACTCCAGGAACGCTCGGCCAGTTTCTGCTTTACTCGGTGTTCGCCGCCGGTGCGCTGGGTGCCTTGTCAGAAGTGTGGGGAGAACTGTCGCAGGCAGCGGGCGCCGCGGAACGCCTGACCGAACTTCTTGAAGAAGAGCCCGCCATTGCCGCACCGGCCAATCCGCGGCTGTTGCCCGAATCCGGCGCCGGAACGGTCGAATTCGACAATGCCGCCTTTGCCTATCCGACGCGGGCAGATTTCCCGGCAATCGAGAAGCTGGATTTCAGTGTGAAGTCCGGCGAAACGGTTGCCATAGTGGGGCCGTCGGGCGCCGGAAAAAGCACCGTGTTTTCGCTGGTATTGCGGTACTACGATGTCCAGAGCGGCGCAGTCCTCGTCGACGGCATTGATGTGCGCAAACTCGATCCGAAGGCTTTGCGTGCGCGTATTGCCGTGGTTCCCCAGGATGTTGTCATTTTCGCCGCTTCCGTGCGCGACAATATCGCCTTTGGCAAGCCCGGCGCCAGCGGCGCGGATATCGAGGCGGCTGCCCGGGCCGCCCTTGCCGACGAATTCATAGATGCGCTGGAACACGGCTATGACACCGTTGTTGGCGAACGCGGCATCACCCTTTCCGGCGGCCAGCGCCAGCGCATTGCCATCGCCCGTGCCATTTTGCGCGACGCCCCGATCCTGCTGCTCGACGAAGCAACCTCTTCACTCGACGCCGAAAGCGAAACGCTGGTTCAGACCGGCCTTGAGCACTTGATGGAAGGACGAACCACGCTCGTTATTGCCCACCGTCTTGCAACAATTTTGAAGGCCGACCGAATTCTGGTTATGGACGGCGGCAAGATCGTCGAACAAGGTACGCACAAGAGCCTGGTGCACAAGGGTGGCCTTTATGCCCGCCTTGCCAAGCTGCAATTCGAAACCGGCGCCGACGCCTTCAAGGGTGCCGCGGAATAAGCCTTACGTCACGCCAGCTGCGTGACGCCCGGCATTGCGTCCCGAAAACAGGCATCCGCCGAGAAATGTGCCTTCAAGCGCATTGTAGCCATGGTATCCACCACCACCGAACCCCGACGCTTCACCTGCCGCATAGAGGCCGGGAATAGGTGCACCGTCCTTTCCCAGCACTTCGCCGTTAAGGTTGGTATGCAGCCCGCCAAGCGTCTTGCGCGTCAGCACATGCAGGCGAACAGCAATCAGCGGGCCGTTGGCCGGATCGAGGATCTTGTGCGGCCGTGCCGTGCGGATCAGTTTGTCACCCAGGTAGTTTCGCGCACCATGGATGGCAGTGATCTGGGCATCCTTCGAAAACGGATTGTCGATTTCGCGGTCCCGGGCAACAATCTGCAGTTCGATATTGTCATGGTCGAGAAGCTGGCTTCCGGCCAATGCGTTCATGGCATCAACCAGTTCGCGCAGGTTCGACTTGACGATGAAATCCTCGCCATGACTCTTGAAGGCCTCGACGGCAGCGGTCGCTCCCTTGCCGAGCCTGCTTTTCAGCACTTCGCGCCATTTGCCCGAGGTAAAATCCGGGTTTTGTTCAGAACCCGACAGTGCGAATTCCTTCTCGATAATCTTTTGTGTCAGGATGAACCACGAATATTCATGACCGGTTGAGAGGATGTGCTTAAGCGTCGTCATGGTGTCGAAGCCGGGCAGGCAAGGCGCTGGCAGGCGGTTGCCGGCCGCGTCGAACCAAAGTGACGAAGGCCCCGGCAAGATGCGGATGCCATGATTTGGCCAGATCGGGTCCCAGTTTTTTACGCCTTCGGTATAGTGCCACATGCGGTCTGCATTGACGATTGCAGCGCCCGACTTCGCCGCAATACCGATCATGCGACCGTCAACATGATGAGGAACACCAGCAACCATGACCTTTGGCGCCGGGCCAAGTCGATCCGTTGGCCAGTTCTTCCGAACCAGATCAAAATCGCCACCGATCCCGCCGGATGTCACCAGTATCGCGCTGGCTCGAAATTCGAAATCACCGGTCACCGTACGGCCCGATTGTTGACCACGTTCAACGGTGGAAGCTTCAAGCAC
>JAHEGF010000008.1:11111-28189 GCA_024645155.1 Phyllobacteriaceae bacterium
ACATGGTCACGAACACGCCCAACAAATGGCGCCAGCACGCCGGGTCCCGTCCCCCAGGTAATGTGGAAACGCGGGACCGAGTTGCCATGGTCATCGGCACGCGAGCCCCCGCGTTCGGCCCAACCAACCACCGGAAACCAGCGCATGCCCATTTCGTGGAGCCAGAATCGCATCCCGCCGGCGGCGAAATCGACATAGGCTTCCGCCCATTTGCGCGGCCAATGATCCTCCTTACGGTCAAACTGCGCCGATCCCATCCAGTCCTGGAGTGCAAGCTCGCGGCTGTCGCGGATTTTCAGCCGCCGTTGCTCCGGCGTATCAACCATGAACAGGCCGCCAAGCGACCAGAACGCCTGGCCACCCAGCGCATTCTCGCCCTCCTGGTCGAGCAGGATTACGCTTTTTCCATTGTCGGCCAATTCGGCAGCGGCAACCAGACCGGCAAGCCCGCCTCCAATAATGATGGCATCGGCGCTTTGCGTCATGATTTTCTCCGGAAATGTATTTGTTGCACCATGCTGAATGGAGAAACGCATTTTCACAAGAGCCGTAGCACAGTCATTTCCAAACACCATGGCATCGATTGCAGATTCGATGGTCGATGTTCGCTGTTGCGTGCCGGTTGCCACATTTGGCTAAAACAAGGGTCTGTATTTCCGGGCCTACCGTTCGGTCAGTTTCAATTCAATGCGCCGGTTGCGATCACGGGCTTCCGCCGTATCGGCCTCGTCAATCGGCTGGAACTCGCCAAAACCTGCGGCGACAAGCCGTCTGGCTGGTACGCCGTTTTCGACAAGAAACTTGACCACGGCTGTCGCGCGCGCTGTCGACAATTCCCAGTTGTCACGGTAACGCCCCGTTCCTGAAAGGGGAACGTTGTCGGTGTGGCCGTCAACACGCAGCACCCAGTTGATTTCAGGCGGAATTTCCCGTTGCAGTTCGACGATGGCTTCGGCAAGCTTCCTCATCTCGATGCTTCCTGCCTCGTTGATGACATCTGAACCCGACGGAAAAAGCACTTCCGATTGGAATACGAAGCGGTCGCCGACAATACGGATATTTTCGCGGTCAGACAGGATTTCCCGAAGACGCCCGAAAAAATCCGACCGGTAACGATTGAGCTCCTGCACGCGTTGCGCCAGTGCAACATTCAGCCGTTTGCCAAGGTCAGCTATTTTCGTGTTCGATTCACGGTCGCGTTTTTCGGAAACCTCGAGTGCGGCTTCCAGTGCGCCGATCTGTTTGCGCAATGCCGATATCTGCTGGTTGAGAAGTTCAACCTGGCTAAGCGCCCGCTGGCTTATCTGGCGTTCGGCGTCTATTTCCTTGGACAGCGTTCCGATCCGGGCCTGGGCCGCTTCGGTCGAACCGGCGCCCCGGTCCAAAAGCAATTCCAGCCGTGATTTCTCGCTTTCAACAGCACTCAGCGATGCCTGCAGATTGGCAAGTTGATCATCCAGGTCCTGGTTGTTGGACTGCTCGAGTGCAAGAAGCTGGGTCAGTTCGTTGATCTGGCTGTTCAACCGGTTGAGGACAGCATCCTTGCCACTGATTTCCTGCGACAGCAGAAACTGCGCCAGGACGAACACCGACAACAGGAACATGATGGCCAGCAGAAGTGTCGACAGGGCATCGACAAAACCCGGCCAGTAGCTGACATTCCGGTCGTTGCGTCTGGCTCGCGCCAGGGCCATTATTTCGATCCACCCTTGCTCAGCGTTTGCGTCAGCTTGTCCAATGTTTCGCGCAGGGTTTTTTGTTCGTCTGCCTGTGATTCCACCCAGTCACGCATCATTTGTTGCTCACTGCGCATGTTCTTCACCAGGCCGGCGATGCCTTCGGCGAGGTGGGCCATCGACGCCGTAACCCTCTGGCTTGAACCGCCAGCCTCCTGAAGTCCTTTCAGGCGTTCGCTCAGCGCCCTGATTTCTTCGGCGCTGCCGGTTTTTGCCGCATCGGAGGCAAAATCCGAATTCGGATCGGTGACGGATGAAAGCCAGTTTTCAAACTCGGTATAAAACCGGTTCTGCGCCCGGCCGGCCTGCAAATCGAGAAATCCGAGAACCAGCGATCCGGCAAGACCGAACAGCGACGAAGAAAATGCCGTTCCCATCCCGTCCAGTGGTGCTGAAAGACCGGCTTTGAGGGTATTCAAGACATCATTGGCATCGCCCGACGCCGGATCAAGCGACTGGATCGTCTCACCAATCGAGCTGATCGTTTTCAGCAAGCCCCAGAAAGTTCCAAGCAGACCGAGAAAAACAAGCAGGCCGATCAGGTACCTGGAAATGTCGCGGCTTTCATCAAGACGTGTGGCGATGGAATCGAGGATCGAGCGCATTGAAATCGTCGACAATGCGCTTGACGAACTGCGTCCCAGCAGCGCCCGCATTGGCGCAAGCAAGACCGGGTCTCCCCCATCGGTGCCCGCGCGCAGCGAATTGACCCAGCGCACCTCGCGAAACAGACGGGTAACCTGCAGGAACGCCAGCAGGATACCGATAGCGAGCACACCCAGTATCAGGCCATTGAGGCCGGGGTTGGATTGAAATGCCGATGATATCTGCCGGTAAAGGATCGCGGCAACAAAGCCGGAAATCGCAAGAAAAATCAGCATCGAGAAGAGGAATACCTGGGGACTGGAAAGGCGTCCGGGGTCATAGCCGCCGATTTCCTCGTCACTGCCACCGGTCAGTTTCAACCACGCCATAAGGCCACCCTGCTGTTCCAAATCCCAAATGTAAATCTAGCCGCAATTGTGGCTTAAATAAAAGACGCTCATTGAACACGGCCGCAAATCGACGGCGATACGGTCAGCGGGCCTAGACCCGCGTTCTCTTCGCACCCAGAAGCTTCAGTAGCGCACGGTGTATTTCCTCGTTTCCGGCCACGATTGTTTGCTTGTCAAATATTTCATACCCGCCGTCAGCGTCGGTCACGAAACCGCCGGCCTCGCGGACTATCAGCATTCCCGCGGCCACGTCCCACGGTGAAAGTCCGGCTTCCCAAAATCCGTCAAACCGCCCGGCGGCGACATAGGCCAGATCAAGCGCTGCTGATCCCAGGCGCCGGATGCCTGCCGAATTTGCCATGATTGCCGGCAAGTCGCGCAGGTAATCATGGTGGTTGCCGCGCCCGAGATGCGGAACACCGGTTCCGATGACGGAATCTTCCATCTTGCGGCGTCCTGAAACGCGCAGGCGGCGGTCGTTGAGAAACGCGCCGGAACCGCGTTCTGCCACATAAAGCTCGTCCATTGCCGGATTGTGAATGACAGCAGCAACCAGCTGACCCTGGCGTTCAAGAGCAATCGAAATTGAAAAAATCGGAATTCCGTGAAGAAAGTTGGTCGTGCCGTCGAGCGGATCAACCAGCCAGCGATGCTGATTATCCGTGCCTTCAATCACACCGCCTTCTTCCATCAGAAAACTGTACCCTGGCCGCGCCCGGGACAGTTCCTCGAAAATGGTTTTTTCCGCCTTGTGATCTGCCTGGCTGACATAGTCGCCGGGCCCCTTGAGCGAGACTTGAAGATTTTGCACTTCGCCGAAATCGCGGGCCAGCGAACGGCCTGCCTTCATCGCCGCCTGCACCATCACGTTTATTATCGCTGATCGAGCCATCGAAAACCTTTCAGCCTGCGCGATGAAATCCTACTCGGCACGGCGAACATATGTAATTTCGTTGGTATCGACGATGATCCGCTCACCGGCTTCAATGAACGGGGGAACCATCACCCGAACACCGTTTTCCATGACCGCCGGCTTGTAGGAAGACGCAGCCGTTTGTCCCTTGACCACCGGATCGGCTTCGGTGATCGTCAAAACCACTGTATCGGGAAGCGAAATTCCGATCGGCTTTTCTTCGTACAACTCAACCGTAACGGTCATGCCGTCCTGCAGAAAAGAGGAACGGTCGCCAACAAATTCCTTTTGCAGCTCGAGCTGTTCATAGGTCTCCGAATCCATGAAGACCAAAGCCTCGTCCTGGGCATAGAGAAAGGTGAAATCCTTTTGCTCGAGCCGTACTTTTTCAACCGTCTCGGCAGCCCTGAAACGTTCGTTCAGCTTTGTGCCATCGATCAGGTTTTTCAGTTCAACCTGGTTGTATGCGCCACCCTTGCCCGGTTTTACGGCGTGTGTCTTTACCGCTGCCCACAATCCGCCATTGTGTTCGATCACATTGCCCGGGCGGATCTCATTTCCGTTTATTTTCATGTCTCGGCTTCTTTCAAAATACGAAATTGGTGCGCGCACCGGTTTGCGCTCCCAAGACCACAATTCCCTGTAAGAGGCAAGAGTGCACCCGGTAGCCGCATTCAGCGCAGGCGGTTGGCACGTTCCAGCGCGGATTTCTGTTCGGATTCGGTCAATCCTTCGAGAAAAATGTCCATTTCGGGATCGGTCAGTCCGGCGCGGCGCGCCGTTATGTACCAGGCCGCTGCCTCGATCGTGTTGCCCTCGTTACCAATACCCTCCCGGTAGAGCTTTGCCAGCCGGTTCTGGGCAACAACATTACCTCCCTCGGCTGCAAGCTTGAGCCATCTAAATCCTGCCTTCTCGTCTTTCGTACCACCTTCGCCGGCAACCAGCCACAATCCGAGTTCTAGTTGGGCTGTGTCATAATTCTGCCGCGCCGCACGAATGAACCACTTGCGGGCCTCCTTTTTATCTTCAGCCCGTCCGCCACCGCCCTCCGCATAAATTCTGCCGATCGCATACTGGGCATCGGCAAGACCTGCAGCCGCCGCCTTTTCGTAATAATCGGCCGCCTTTTTCTCGCCATTCGGTCCCGGGTCGCGCGACAGGACCAGTTGTGCAAAATTGAACTGCGCGAGCGTTATACCGCTGTCGGCAGCAGCCTGCATTAACGCGAAGGCACGGTCCGGATCCGGTTCCACGTGTTTTCCGTCAATCAGCAGCAAGGCATACTGAAACTGCGCGGGCGGGTAACCGTTCCTTGCCGCATCGCCATAAAGCCGAGCTGCTTCCTTGTCATTTTTTGCGACACCCAATCCGCGAGCATAGATTTCGGCTGCGAGAGTTTGCGCAGCCACATCGCCCTCCTTGGCACGCTCCAGCGCCAGGTTGAGCGCTGTGATGTACAGACCGCGCTGATAGGCGCCGAAAGCCGAATCCGGCGCTTTGTTGCCGAACCGGCGTGGATCGACTTTGTCCGGGGGATTATCGGATGCGGCGCGAATCGCCGGAATGACGCTGAAGGTAAGTGCCATCATGACCAGGGCAGCTATCACATGTCGCATCGCTATCTATTCCTTAAAATGCGGCGCCTTGTCATCCAGAAGCTGATTGATCTGCGCGACGGCGTGTTGCGGATCCACTCCCGGCCCGAATACGGCCTGCGACAAGGCGACAAAGTCGGCGCCCGTCATCGCAACCTTCTCGGCCGACGCAATCGTATTCCCGGCCATTATGATCGCTGGGATTTCGACCATTTCGGCCCACCACTGCCCCAATGCCAGATTGCGGGGATGTGGCTCCGGCAATGTATCGAATCCAAATTTGCCAAAAAAAAGATAGTCCGGTCCGGCCTCACCGGTTTCGAGCGCGTCATGGCGAGTTTTCATGCCACCTGCTCCAACAATAACCCGGCCCGCGTTGCGCTCGACAATACCGGTTAGGTCCGCCGGGCGTACTTCGACATGGATACCGTCGGCACCGACACGGCCCGCTGTCTTGCTGTCGCCGGCAATGATGAAGGCCGCGCCCGCCTGTTGCACGAGTGGAGCTATTGCCTTCGCCCGATCCTGAAATGCCCGCTCGTCAGCATCGAACTGTGGCAGTATGACCGAAGCGACGTCACCGCCTGCCATCGCTGCCTCAACATCCGATGCGGACGCATGCGGCGGTACAATCAGAACGACGCGGCACCGGTTGCTTACTCCTGATGCTGACATTTCAAACTCCCGGTTCCAAAGCGTCTGTGGGCATAGACTGACTTGCATCGGCACTGCAAGGGCGTTGGCTTATGTAAAAAAACTGGTGCTGGACATGAACGTCTGCCGGCGTTATCGCCGCGCAATGCAGCCATTGCTCACCGATCCCTTGTTTTACCTGGTCGCGGTACCCGCGGTAACTCTCGTTGGTTTGTCGAAGGGCGGGTTGGGCGGCGCTTTTGCGCTAATCGGCATGCCCATCATGGCCCTTGCGGTACCGCCACTTACCGCAGCCGCCATTCTGCTGCCCATCCTGATCGCTATGGATATGGTGTCACTGTGGGCCTGGCGCGGGTATTTCCACACCCAGACACTGAAACACATGCTGCCCGGCGCAATGCTGGGCATTGCCATCGGTTGGGCGACAGCCGCGCTGGTTACCGATGCGGCAGTGCGCCTGATCGTCGGAAGTGTTGCGCTAGTGTTTGTACTCCGGTGGATCTGGCAGCAGGCAAGGGATCGCGCCCATGTTGCACAACCCGGCACCCTTCGCGCCACTTTCTGGGCCACAGCGTCCGGGTTTACCAGTTTTGTCGCCCATGCTGGCGGCCCGCCTTTCCAGATCTACGCTCTTCCACTGAAGCTCGATCCCCGCGTGTACGTTGGCACAAGTGTGATCTATTTTTCGATTGTCAATGCGGTCAAGTTGCTGCCCTATTTTCTGCTCGGCCAGTTTTCGACGTCAAATCTTGCCGCTTCGGCAATTTTGATGCCCATAGCGCCGGCAGCAACGCTGGCGGGAGCCTGGCTGGTCAGGCGAATAAAACCGGAAATGTTCTACCCGTTCATGTACGCGATGGTCGCCCTTGTATCGATCAAGCTCGTTTTCGACGGCATTCAAGCGTTCTTCTAGGTTATGGCAGCATCCTTGAAAGGATGGCCCCTCCAGCACCACAAAATTTGTCGGGGTGATTGGCGAAAAGAGCGGTCTGTGCATTAATCGGCTTTGAAACATCCAAGGACGCGCAATGACCAGTCCCTATGAGCAAGATCTGGACAAGAACCCGGCCAATTACCAGCCGCTCACGCCATTGACCTACCTTGAGCGCGCCGCAGCGGTTTACCCGGATACCACAGCCATAATTCACGGTAATCTTCGCCGCAGCTATCGCGATTTCTATCGGCGATGCCTGCAATTGGCGTCGGCTTTGGCAAGACAGGGCATATCGAAGGGCGATACTGTTACAGTGATGTTGTCGAACACGCCGCCAATGCTCGAATGCCACTTCGCCGTGCCAATGATCAAGGGCGTCCTGCACTCGCTCAACACGCGGCTCGACGCGGCAATTATCGCGTTCCAGCTTGACCACGCGGAAACCAGGGTTCTGATTGTCGACCGCGAATTTTCTTCAACGATCCGTGAGGCCCTGGCGATCGCCAAGGTGGCGCCGCGCGTCATTGATTTCGATGATCCTGAATACGGCGCCGATGCTCCCTACCCGAAGGGAGATCGTATCGGAACATTCGACTATGAAGAAATGCTAGGTAACGGTGATCCGGACTTCCGCTGGTCAATGCCGGACGACGAATGGGACGCCATCTCGCTCAACTACACGTCTGGAACAACCGGCAATCCGAAGGGTGTGGTCTATCACCACCGTGGCGCGGCGCTGATGGCCTATGCCAACACGATTCACGCATCTATGGGCAGGCATTGTGTCTACCTCTGGACCCTGCCCATGTTCCATTGCAACGGCTGGTGTTTTACGTGGACGCTTGCCGTCCAGGCAGGCACCCATGTCTGCCTCCGCTGGGTTCGCCCCGACGCTCTTTATGATGCGATCGCCGATCATGCAGTAACGCATTTGTGCGGCGCACCAATTGTCATGTCGACGCTGCTCAATGCACCAGCCGATCAAAAACGCCCGTTCGACCAGACGGTGATTTTCAATACGGCAGCGGCCCCGCCACCTGAGAGTGTTCTGGCGGGCATGGCCGACGCCGGGTTTGCGGTTACCCATCTTTACGGGCTGACCGAATCCTACGGTCCGGCGGTTGTCAACGAATGGCACGACGAATGGGACAGGCTTGAGCCCGGACCACGCACCACGATGAAGGCGCGCCAGGGGGTGCGCTACGCGGCATTGGAGGAACTGACGGTCCTTGATCCCGAAACCATGAAACCAACTGCCCGCGACGGTCAGGAAATCGGCGAGGTCATGTTTCGGGGCAACATTGTCATGAAGGGTTATCTGAAAAATGCCAAAGCCACAGACGAGGCATTTGCGGGTGGCTGGTTTCACTCCGGTGACCTCGGCGTCATGCACCCCGACGGCTATATCCAGATCAAGGACCGCTCAAAGGACATCATTATCTCGGGCGGCGAGAACATCTCTTCGATTGAGGTCGAAGATGTCATCTACAAACATCCCGCCGTGGCAAACTGCGCGGTTGTCGCCAAACCGGATGACAAATGGGGTGAAACGCCGGTCGCATTTGTCGAACTGAAACCCGGTGCTTCTGCCAGCGTCAGCGATATCACCGAGCATTGCCGCGCCCGGCTCGCGCGTTTCAAATGTCCCCGAGAGGTCGTATTCACCGAGATTCCAAAGACATCCACGGGCAAGATCCAGAAATTCATCCTGCGCGACATGCTCAAAAACGGTTAGAAACAGGGCAATGACCGCCACTATGGCGAATCGAACCTGTACCGTTCAGGGACTGTAACCGGCAGTTGGTTCGAATTTTTTTCATCGCGTTAACCATTCGTTAGGCTTTATGAGTGCTTACTGTGTGCATCCAGTTTTCTGGATTCTTACCAAGTGGCTGAGCCGCTTTGTTTGATGCCTCCCTGTAAAACTCCTGAGAGCCGCATAATCCGCGGCTCTTTTTTTGGTTTTGAATTTTAGCATTAACCTTTTGTTAAACAACAAGTTGCTTTCGCGGGCTTCCCGGCGCATTTTGTTTTCAGACAGACCGGGAGGACTGTAGGTCCGTTGTATCCCGGCATGAAGAATTGGGTAAGGCGTAAAAAATGGCGGAAGCGGACAACGACAGAAACACGGTCAAACTCGCCGAGCACAGGATCTTCTCGCAGTCATTCCGTCCGCTTTATGATGAGGGAATGGGACTGGTTGAAGAGACTGCTGTCTATCTGGATGGCGAAGGCCGATCCCACGCAAAAAGCCTCAGCCGCAAGGCGGCGACACTATACGCCGCAGAGTCGATGCGCCTGACCACGCGCCTGATGCAGATCGCTTCATGGCTATTGTTGCAGCGCGCTGCAAACTCGGGCGAAATGACCCGTGATCAGGTCGCAGCAGAGAAGGTCAAGGTCCGTCTCGACACCACTTCGGCAAAGGAGACTGTTTCCGAGTGGGACGAACTGCCGCAATCCTTTTGTACCCTCGTCAAGCGTTCGCTCAGCTTGCAGGCCAGGGTCAGGCGCATGGACGAGGAAATCTATGGTTCCAGCGCCGACATCCAGACTGAAAACACGCTGCTCACAAATCCTGTTTCAGATCAGCTTTCGTTGCTTGCTACTGCCTTCGGCCGTCACTGATCCGCACCAATATCAGCTGAAAATCCCATCAAAGAGGGGCAACGCCGCGATCGTTACGACAAGTATGATGGCGAATGCGATGACGCGGTAAACAGTTTCCGATGCATACCGGAATAGCACCAGGCCAACCACAGTTCCGGCAAAATAGAATGGAGCCGCCAATACGCCGCGCATCACCGGATCGACGGAAAACAAATCCGCGGCCCACAAGTTGAACCCGGTAAAGAACTCCCCGAAAAACAGCAGGACCAGAACATTGGCGCGGATGAAACGTGCATGTAAAGGCGATGCCATCCAGTAGATGATGGCAGGTGGCGCTGGTATCGACGCGATCCCGCCCATGATACCGCCAACCGCTCCCACAACGAGCGATATCGGCCGTGACCGCGAACCTGTGTAACGCCAGCCGGAAACCAGAATGGCAACCGCCGCCAAAATCAGGGCGCAGATCACCCAACGCAGCACAATAGGGTCGCCGGTTTTCAAGATCCAGATGCCAATCGGCATGAAGGCTGCTAAACCCGCCAAGACGGGCATCACCTCCCCCCACTTGGCAATCTTGAAGACAGGAATGGTAACCGGAATTACCGGCAGGGTGTCGACAATAAAGATAATGACCAGGGCGGGAACCGGGCCATAGAGTGCAGCGGCAACCGGTGCAATGATCATGCCGGTGCCGAAACCGGCAAAACCACGCACCATGCCTGCCAGGCTGATGGTAGCCAGCAGGATCATCATGCCGGCGTCCAACGCTGGAAAATTCATGACAAAACTTTCATGGACAAACCGTAAATGACAAACTCCCACCCCGGTGGCACCTGTCTCAACAAATTTCAAGGCCAGTGCAAAAATCGATTTGTTTCTGTTTTGTTCACAAATTGCTGGAAAGAAGGACGTATCGCTATAAGGTGAATGCAATGAACGCAGCGATTCGCATCATCGGGATAGACCCGGGACTCCGCAATACCGGTTGGGGAATTGTGGATTCGTCCGGAAACACGTTGAGATTTGTGGCATCGGGTACCGTTCGTTCCGACGGTAGCGCGTCATTGGCGCGGCGCCTGTGTCAGCTTCACGACGGCCTGCAGGAAGTGCTTGCCAGTCACCAGCCCGCTGAGGCGGCAGTCGAGGCAACATTTGTCAACCGTGACGCTGCGGCGACATTGAAACTCGGCCAGGCCCGGGGTGTCGCCATGATCGTTCCTGCACTTGCAGGACTTGCCGTCGCTGAATATGCCCCGAACGCTGTAAAGAAAACGGTCGTAGGCGCCGGTCACGCCGGCAAGGAACAAATACGGATGATGGTCAAGGTATTGATGCCACGTGCAGAATTTGACAGCGATGATGCCGCAGATGCACTCGCCATTGCTGTTTGCCATGCCCATCACCGCCATAGCGCAGCAAGCCGGATAACGGCGCTCAAAGCCGGTTGACGGGGCAGCGATGATCGGAAAACTGAAAGGCACGGTCGACGAAATTGGCGAGGACCATGTCGTCATTGATGTTCATGGCGTTTGCTATGTCGCCTTTTGCCCGGCGCGAACGCTTGCGAGCTTGCCCCGCTCAGGTGAAGCCGCGATCCTGTTTATCGAAACCTATGTGCGCGAGGACCAGCTCAGGCTTTTCGGCTTTGCAAGTGCTATGGAACGCGAATGGTTCCGGTTGCTGCAGACCGCCCAAGGTGTCGGCGCCAAGGTCGCACTTGCCATCCTTGGAACTCTGACCACCGGCGAACTGGCAAATGCCATCGCCTTGCGGGATGTCGCCATGGTATCGCGTGCACCGGGCGTCGGTAAAAAGGTTGCTGAACGTATCGTTACCGAACTGAAGAACAAGGCTCCGGCTTTTTCGGGCGGCGATCTCGACATCGGCATGATGCAGGAACTGGGTGCAGGCGTGGCGCCGGGTCCGGTTTCCGATGCCGTCTCCGCATTGTCCAATCTCGGCTATAGCCGTGACCAGGCCGCCTCGGCGGTTGCGGCCGCGCTGAAATCCGCCGGCGAAGATGCAGATTCGGCATCGCTCATACGTCTCGGATTGAAGGAGTTGGCCAAGTGAGTGCGGATTGCCAATTCCGTCCAGCAGTGCAAATTGGTGGATCATGAGTGATGAATCGCGCCTGATCTCACCAACCGAACGCAGCGAGGATGCCGACGTAAGCCTGCGTCCGCAATCGCTGGACGAGTTTGTCGGCCAGAAGGCTGTACGCGCTAACCTCAAGGTTTTTGTCGACGCGGCCCGCGGACGCGACGAGGCGCTCGACCACGTCTTGTTTGTAGGCCCGCCCGGGCTGGGAAAGACAACGCTCGCACAGATCATGGCACGGGAACTGGGTGTCAATTTCCGCGCAACTTCCGGCCCTGTCATCGCCAAGGCCGGCGATCTTGCTGCCCTGCTGACCAACCTGGAAAATCGCGATGTCCTGTTCATCGACGAGATCCACCGGCTCAACCCGGCGGTCGAGGAAATCCTTTACCCCGCCATGGAAGACTACCAGCTTGACCTGATAATCGGCGAAGGTCCGGCCGCGCGATCCGTCAAGATCGACCTTGCAAAATTCACGCTGGTCGCCGCGACCACCCGTCTTGGTCTATTGACGACACCCCTGCGCGACCGGTTCGGTATCCCGGTGCGGCTCAATTTCTATTCCGTCGACGAACTCGAACTGATTGTGCGACGCGGCGCCCGCATTCTCGGCCTGCCGGTAAGTGATGACGGGGCGCTGGAAATTGCCAAGCGTGCCAGGGGTACTCCGCGCATTGCCGGGCGGCTGTTACGCCGCGTGCGTGATTTTGCAGATGTCGCCAAAGTCGCCGAAGTCACGCGCGACATTGCCGACCAAGCTTTATCGCGTCTCGAGGTCGATGCGATAGGGCTCGATGAACTGGACCGCAGATACCTGGCAATGATCGCCGGAAACTTCGGTGGCGGGCCGGTTGGTATCGAAACCATTGCCGCCGGCCTGTCGGAACCGCGTGACGCAATCGAGGACATCATAGAGCCGTTTCTCATTCAGCAGGGCTTTATCCAGCGCACCCCGCGGGGCCGCGTGCTGACCGCTAATGCATGGCGGCATATCGGGCTCGATGCGCCAAAAGACCTTTCAGTTACGCAAGGCCGGCTATTTGAGGAAGAATAAAATACCGCCGGCAGATAACTCCGGCGGCGAGGCAGTTATTCAGACAAGGTTACATTCTGACATCGTCCGGCAGGAAGAACAGGTAATCGGCGCCTTTCGCACCTTCATGACATTCGTGGCAAAATCCCATTGCGGCGCTGTTTTCTCCGCCGGTCACGCCTGCCGTGGTACCACCTGGCATCACCATCGCATAGCGCCAGTTGCCGGTGACCGGATTGAACCCCTTGGTCATTTTCTCCATGACAAAGAACGGACCGATCGATGCCTTACCCCCGGCACTGACTACAAAGCTCGGCTTGGCTATGGTGGTTCCAATCGGAGCAGCACCGATTTCGTCAAATTTCTTGTATGCCGCTGCACCAATCGCATTGACATAGTTCATGACGAAACGGTTGCCATGGGTCGCACTCGGATAGGCATGTTTCGTGACATTTTCGAAGCCTGACCACTTGTTGACCGCCCAGTGGCCACCACCCTTGTACTGCGCTTCCATGGTGGATTTTAGACAGTCGTAAAGTGCAGTGACCTCATCCCCGGACAGGTTGAGATCATCCGGGTCGGCCGCTGCCGCGCCTGCTGCGCATGGGTTGCAAGGACTGCAAACTGATGCTGCGCACGGGTTTTTCGCAGCGCACGGGTTCTTTGCGGCACATGGATTTTTCGCCGCACAGGGATTGCACGCTGCCGCCTTTTTGGCCGCACACGGATTGCACGGGTTGCACGCCGAAGCCTTTTTGGCCGCGCACGGGTTGCACGCTGCCGCCTTTTGAATTCGCGGTACATAGCACTCCGTTGCAGCAAGTCCCGCACTGGCTGCACAGGGATTGCACGGACTGCATGCCGTAGCCGCGCAGGGGTTCTTCGCTGCACACGGGTTGCACGGGTTGCATGCTGACGCTTTCTTCGCAGCGCACGGGTTCTTTGCGGCACATGGATTTTTCGCCGCACAGGGATTGCACGCCGAAGCCTTTTTGGCCGCACACGGGTTACAAGGATTGCATGCCGACGCTTTCTTCGCCGCACACGGGTTGCACGGGTTGCAAGCCGAAGCCTTCTTCGCCGCACACGGATTTGCCTTGCATGTCGCGCCACTTGGCGTCACCGATCCCGCGGTCAAGATCAGTGCCGCGCCACCCGCCGCAAACAATGTCAGCGGAACAGCAGCCGCTGTTGCCAGAAGTTTCGATTTGAGCGTCACCATGATTTCCTCCGTCGGATTTTTCGAGTCAACAGACCGTTATCCCGACCTTAAAGGTTCGAGCATTTCGCATTCATCACAAAGTGCTAACAGCGGGTTCAATAAAAGGTGAGTGAGATAGAAGGCGGTCCGCGACACTTAAAGTGCCGTTGGTGTTCAGCGATTGATTGCGCGCAGCGCTTTCCTCAGCCCGGCAATTTGCCGTTCGATATTGATCTCGACAATCGAGGTAATTTCCAATTCGCGGTCTTCATATACATCGCGATCGGGATGTTTTGCCCGCCAGCCATCAACCACTTCGTCGCGTTTATTCAGCAATGCTTCGATTTGCGGGCGGAACAGTTTCACAATTGCGGTGATCGACCGGTTGGTGGCCAGGCACGGATAACTTTGTTCGATCGAGAAGCGGCTCATCATGCCGATGACATCTTGGGAGCTGTAAAAGCTTTCGTCGGTAACCCACCGGTTGGTGGTAAACATGCCGATTGGTAAACCCGGCCGGTTCATCGAAATCGCTACAATATGCGATAGCGCCGCCTTGCCTGTTGGGCGTTTGGCCTTGCCCCTGTAGCGAACCGGCTTTGTGTTTCCCGGCATGCCAGCGGAGCGCAAAAACGTATGAAAGTGGCCGTGTTCCCCACTTTCCGGACGATGGGCATGATAATAATACTGGGAATGCGTTTCACCATCAAATACGTCGCCTTGCGGATAGTGCTCTTCTTCGTAGAATGTTCCCTGGTGGGCAAGGCACCTGCCGACAAGGTTTTCGCCGGATTTGTCGAGAAGCCGCAGATTTTCCGTGAGCTTGGTGCCAGCCTCCAGCAGGCTTTCGATCTGTTCAGCCGAATAGCCTGACAGCGCATTGGCGAGGCTGAATTCGAGCTGCACATTGTCCATGACTGACCTGTCCGTTTTCTGGTCCGCAATTACGCAGAAGAGGCTTTCCAGATAAGATGGTACCGTGCAACCATGCAACCAGGCGATGGCCGGCGATCACGGCAATGTGTCCGCTCATCCCGGCAAGTGGATCGCATCCACGCCGTGAATTCCGTTGCATGCGATGCTACCATGAATATCTGCCTTGCCCTTCCCGGGCTCGAAACTGGAGCCATGCATGAATTCCCTGCGCACAGATGACAGCCGTTTCGCCGGTCTTCCCGGCTTCCCTTATTCACCGAACTATTTGGACAATCTGCCGGGTTATGAAGGCCTGCGAGTCCATTATCTGGATGAAGGCTCTCGCGATGCGGAACACACTTATTTGTGCCTGCATGGGGAGCCGACATGGTGTTATCTTTATCGTCACATGATCCCGGTCTTTGCCAAGTCCGGAGGCCGGGTGATCGCGCCTGACTGGTTTGGCTTTGGCAAATCCGACAAGCCGGTTGAGGATTCCGCGTATACATTCCATTTCCATCGCAACATGATGCTCGCATTCATCGAACACCTTGACCTGGCTAACTTGACCCTGGTCGTCCAGGATTGGGGCGGATTGCTCGGCCTGACACTGCCAATGGACCTGCCGGACCGGTTTTCCCGGCTGATAATCATGAACACGGCATTGGCAACCGGCGTCAGACCGAGCGACGGCTTTCTCAACTGGAAGGCCTATGTTGCGGCCCACCCGGATATGGCCGTCGGTGCCCTGATGAAACGGGCGGTCCCCGCATTGAGCGAGGCTGAAGCTGCCGCCTATGACGCGCCTTTTCCCGACATGACTTACAAGGCGGGCGTCCGGCGGTTCCCGGAGATGGTGATGGTCGAGCCGGGTATGGAAGGGGTTGAAACCAGCAAGCGCGCCGTAAAATTCTGGCGTGACGATTGGCGGGGAAAAAGCTTCATGGCGGTCGGAGCGCAAGACCCGGTTCTCGGAATTGAGGTCATGCAGGCGATGCGAGGCATCATTAACGGCTGTCCCGAACCGATGATCATTGCCGATGCGGGCCATTTCGTCCAGGAATCCGGCAGGAAGGTTGCGGAAGCGGCCCTGGCACAATTTTCCGGATGATCGTGCAAAGTTGGCCCGGCGGCGGCCGCGCCGCTCATTGACGTTACCATACAGCATCGCTATCTTTGCAGCGTGGTGATTTGGCCGGCCGGCTTGCAGCCACGTTAAAGAAGTCGCTAAAAAGGGTCGAGGAAACGAAGCCGGTTGCGATTTCGCCGCCGGTTTTTTTGTATTTGGAGTTTCGTTTCAGCCATGCCTATCAGAATTCCGGACAGACTTCCGGCACGAAAAACCCTCGAACGCGAGGGTGTCATGATCATGGCGGAGGCCGATGCGGTCCGCCAGGACATCCGGCCTCTGCAAATCGGGCTGCTCAACCTGATGCCAAACAAGATACGCACCGAGACCCAGATTGCCCGGTTGATCGGCGCAACGCCGCTTCAAATCGAACTGACCCTTGTGCGAATTGGCGGCCACCAACCCAAGAACACGCCTGAAAACCATCTGATCGACTTCTACCATACCTGGGATGAGGTCAGGGACCGCCGTTTTGACGGCTTCATCATAACCGGAGCGCCTATCGAGAAACTGCCATTTGAAGAAGTGACCTACTGGGGTGAACTCGCGCAAATACTCGACTGGACGACCACCCATGCCCATGGCTCATTTTTCATCTGCTGGGGTGCGATGGCTGCGCTGAACCACTTCCATCATGTGCCGAAATACACGTTGGACAGAAAAGCTTTCGGCGTTTACCGCCACCATAATCTGAATCCCGCCTCGCCTTATCTGATGGGGTTTTCAGACGATTTCCAGATCCCGGTATCACGCTGGACAGAGGTTCGTACTGCCGACATCGACCCCTCAACAGGGCTGGAGGTGTTGATGGAATCGGATGAGACGGGAGCCTGTCTCGTGCACGAAAAATTCGCCAACAGGCTCTATATTTTCAATCATATCGAGTATGATTCTACGTCCCTGAAGGAAGAATATGACAGGGACATCGCGGCAAAGGTCCCGATTGATCTGCCGCATAATTACTATCCCGGCAATGATCCCGGCCGCGTTCCGCAAAACCGTTGGCGCAGCCACGCACATTTGCTGTTTTGCAACTGGATCAACACCATCTACCAGACCACGCCTTACCAGATGGATGACATAGGCCGGGACCGCAAATGACTGCGGTCCCGGTCATACGTCCGCTGCAGACCGATGACGAACCGGAATGGCGGCGCCTGTGGACCGCCTATCTGGATTTCTATGAAAGCAGTGTTTCGGACGCAGTCTACCGGTCTTCTTTCCACCGCATGCTGGCCGGCAATGACGGCGAGGAGA
>JAHEGF010000397.1 GCA_024645155.1 Phyllobacteriaceae bacterium
TCCAGCGGGCGGGTCCGTCCACTGGCATGCCGACCCGTACCCAGCAGTCCGATGTCCTGTCGGCAGCCTATGCTTCACATGGTGATACCAAACAGGTGCTGTTGTTTCCCTCCACTCCCAGGGAA
The DNA here is from genome assembly GCA_024645155.1 of Phyllobacteriaceae bacterium. Taxonomy (GTDB): domain Bacteria; phylum Pseudomonadota; class Alphaproteobacteria; order Rhizobiales; family Rhizobiaceae; genus JAHEGF01. The sequence continues at coordinate 126 of JAHEGF010000397.1, forward strand.
TGCTTTGATTTTGGCGCCCTTTCCTTCGACCTTGCCGAGCGACTGCAGACGCCGATTATCGTGATGACCGACCTGGATCTGGGTATGAACGATAATATGTCCGAACCGCTTTATTGGGAGGATGGACGCAAGTTTGACCGCGGCAAGGTCATGTCCGCTGAAGACCTGGAAAACAATGATGACTACGGCCGGTACGTTGATGTCGATGGTGACGCTATCTGCTACCGGACCTATCCGGGTACACACCCTGCCCGCGGCGTATTTTTCACCCGTGGCACCTCCCGTGACGAACTCGCTGTTTATACGGAGAAGGGGGAGGAATATGAAAAAAACATGCTGCGGCTGATGAGAAAGTGGGAGACGATCAAGGAATGGGTCCCGGGCCCCGAGATATTCTCCTGCGGCGTTGATACAGATTCGGCAGTACTTTATTTCGGTACCAGCGAGGAGTCGGCCAGGGAGGCCGTTGATTATCTGGCGCAGGACGGCATTGAACTGGACGCAATGCGGGTTCGATCTTTTCCTTTCAACGACGACGTGGAAGGTTTTCTCAACAGCCACGAACGTGTATTTGTTGTCGAGCAGAACAGGGACGCGCAATTGCGTACCTTGTTGATGGCCGAATTCGAACTGGGTCCCGACAAGCTCAAATCGGTGCTCTGCTTCGATGGCACGCCCATCAGTGCGCGCAATATCCGCAAGCAGATTCTGCAGCAGGTCCGTGGGGAGAACGTCACGCCGATACACAAGACTCACATTGCGCGAAGTGCGGGAGAGCAGCAATGAGTTACCGAATTCCGAAATTTCGACACCCCGAACTCCCGGTCAATGAACTGGGCTATACGAGGGCCGACTACGAAGGCTCCATCTCGACGCTATGCGCGGGTTGCGGTCACGATTCCATCAGTGGTGCCATTGTCAGGGCCTGTCATGAGTTGTCACTGGAGCCTCACAAGATCGCCAAGTTGTCCGGCATTGGCTGTTCCTCGAAGGCGCCAGCCTACTTTCTCGGCAAGTCTCACGGCTTTAACTCGGTACATGGCCGTATGCCCTCGGTTGCCACCGGCGCCGCCATGGCCAACCGCGACCTGCTTTACCTCGGGGTGTCCGGTGATGGCGACACGGCTTCCATCGGCATGGGGCAATTTGCCCACGTCGCCCGGCGGAATCTGAACATGGTTTATATCGTGATGAACAACGGGTGTTATGGTTTGACCAAAGGGCAGGATTCGGCCACGGCTGACCTGGGTTCGATCAGCAAGAAGGGCGATGCCAATCTCTATGCGTCGATCGATCTGTGCGCAACCGCGCTGCAGATGGGCGCGACCTTCGTAGCACGCAGTTTCTCGGGCGACAAAGATCAACTGGTACCATTGATCAAGGCCGGCATCACGCACCGCGGGTTTGCTTTTATCGATGTGGTTTCGCCATGCGTCACTTTCAATAATAATCCGCAGTCGACCAAGAGCTACGAGTTCGTCCGAGAGCACATGGAGGCTACTGGCACAGTCGATTTCGTGCCGATGCGCCAGGAGATCACCGCCGCCTACGAGTCGGGCGGTACCCACATGGTGACTATGCACGATGGTTCAGTAGTGCACCTGCACAAAATGTCGGAAAAACTCGACCCGTTTGACCGCCGGTCGGCTATCGGGGTGCTGGAGGATCATCGGGAGAGCGGGAATATACTCACAGGCCTTATTTATATGAATAAGGACTCCAGCGATCTTCACGATGTCCTGCAAACTTCGCAACGTCCGCTCAATACCCTGAACGAGGGTGATCTGTGCCCGGGCAATAATATGCTGGAAAATATTAACGCCAGTTTGCGCTGATGACATCGCCACCGGACAGGGTGGCGTCAGAAGTTCGGCGGTTTGTTATCGATGCCCGCGATTGATGTCATGCTATTGTCATAATTTCATCATCTAATATCGTCATCAATTACTGTAAGGGAAGCGTGAGATATGAACGAGCGCACGGTCTTGGTGGTCGATGATGAGTTCGCGATTCGCGATATGCTGCGCATGGCACTGGAGATAGCGGGGTTTCGTTGTATCGAGGCGGAGAACATCCAGCAGGCATTTGCGCTGGCTGTGGATGAGCGACCGGATATCATCCTGCTTGACTGGATGCTGCCCGGAGGTTCGGGGCTGGAACTCCTGCACCGCCTCAAGCGTTCCGACAGCAGCCAGGAAATACCGGTCATCATGCTCACCGCCAAGACCGCCGAGGATAATGTTATCCAGGGGCTGGACATCGGCGCAGATGATTACATTACCAAGCCGTTTGCGCCGCGGGAGTTGATTGCGCGGGTAAAGGCGTTGTTGCGGCGCGCCCCCGGTGGGTATGCCGATGAACGCCTGCAGGTGGGCAAACTGGTCCTGGACGCGGAGAGCCGGCGGGTGTTTTTGGGTGATGACGTGGTGGAGAT
>JAHEGF010000398.1 GCA_024645155.1 Phyllobacteriaceae bacterium
ATTCGCGCACGGCACGAACGGCTGCTCAAGCTCCTGCTCGTGGTGCCATTCTTTCTCGTCGCAACGGCAATCGTCATTTTATCCGACCAGATGTCAGCCGGGCTGTTCATGTCGCTTGCCTGCCTAATGTTTGCCCTTCCGTGGCTGACTGCAGGATTGCTGCTGTCGACCGGCAATTTCGCGGCCGGAGAGAAGGGCATGCTGGTCATTTGCGGATTTGCAATTGCAGGCGCAATAACCGCTGCGGGCGGATTGGCATCTCCATTGCTTTTCCTGGCACTTGCAATTCCGGCGGAATGCTACTGGATAACAAGGCAATTGCGTGCAGTCGCAGTCAGGCTCGTGGTTGCCGTGGCGACGGCAGCAGTGCAACTTGTCAACATTCCGAACGAAATCACGATTCAATCGGCACACTGGATCGTACCCTTTGCATATCTGGCAACGCTCGTCTGGCGCGTTGAGCCATTTATCGCCGGATTTCACGGTCAAGTGGCTGATGAAGACACTGTAAAATCCCATGTCCTTGACGCGATGAATGCCGTTTATGTTCGTTTTGGCGAAGGATCCGGCGTTTTGGCGTGTTCGCATCAATCAAAACAGCTGTTGAACGTTGAAAGCACCTACCTGCTTGGCAGCGGCCTGTTTGAAAGGACGCACATTGCCGACAGGGTCACATTCATGGCCGCGCTTTCAGATGTACGAGTGGGTAAAACCCACAGCACGGTTTCACTGCGGCTTCGTGTTCCCTCGACCGACGAAAATATCAGCGACCGGTATGAAGAATTCGCCTGTGAATTCGTTCGCACCGGCGCCGAACGCGAAGACGTTGCAGCGATCCTGCGGCCGAACCGCGAAGCCCAATCCCTGCGCACCGAGCTGCAGGCGGTTGCCGAAAAGGCGACGACGACGGAAATCGCCAAAAGTCGTTTTCTTGCCACTGTAAGCCATGAACTGCGTACGCCACTAAATGCAATAATCGGGTTCTCGGATATTCTGCTCTACGAGATGTACGGAAAATTCAGCGATGACCGCCAGCGCGAATATGTTGAGCTTATCCGCCAGTCCGGAAACCATCTTCTGTCAGTCGTGAACGCTGTGCTGGACGTGTCCAAGATCGAATCCGGTGCATATGCAATCCAGCCAGATGCAATCGATTTCAAGAATGCCGTGAAGATGTGCTGTTCGATGCTGGAGCACCAGGCAAAGTCGAAGAATCTTATGCTGATTGATCATGTGTCGGATGATTTGCCGGATGTCGTTGCCGATCCGCGAGCCATCCAGCAGGTCCTCATCAATCTGGTTTCCAATGCCATAAAGTTCACCCCGGAAGGCGGTGTTGTGACAATAGAAGCGCAGGTTGCCGACGGGCACTTGTGTTTCGATGTCATCGATACCGGGATTGGTATCGAACACGAGGACATCGAGCGTTTGGGAAATCCCTTCGTCCAGGTCCAAAATGACTATACCCGGAATTTCGAGGGAACCGGACTGGGCCTCTCGCTCGTCAAAGGCCTGGTCGAACTTCACGATGGCTCGCTATCGATAAACAGCGAGCCCGGAAAGGGTACGGTGGCGACGATCAAGTTGCCCCTTGCCGGACCTGCAGAGAAGAACAAATCAGAAGTATCAAGCGATAAGAGTGAACCGAACAGTGCGGAACAAGATGAAGACCGGACACTCCTCACGGCATAACGAAGACAGGTTTGGGACAGTGCAGCGCCTCGCCACGAGCGGCGGCATTGCAATAGCCAGGAACCCCGTTCGTGTAGGCGGGACGACCGCCTTTGCAGTTGCGCTGATGTTTTTTGGCGCCAATGCATTGTGGTACCAGCCCCATCCGCACAAAGGTGCATTTTTCCAGACGCGCCCGATGGTGTTCAGCAATAAGCAGGCTGAACGCGAACCGGTCATGAAGGAATGGCCGCCAAAAAATGCGAATGCGCGCGATGTCATGCACCCGGCCGATAAAAAGGCTGAAACGGCTGTCAGAGGTGACCCGGTTGTTCAGAAGGTTCAGGAAGTACTGAGCGATCTCAATCTTTACACGGGCTCCATTGATGGGCTCCAGGGTCCGCAAACGCGAAATGCAATCATCAGCTACCGGCAGATCATAGGCCTCGACAAGTCAGATGAAATTGATGAGAAATTGCTGGAACACCTCGGAGCAACCACAGGAACAGACTCGGGGAATGCGAACCAGCCGGCACCCGCTGCAAATGCCGTAATACCGGTACCGACTCCGCGCGGCGATGAGGTCGCAGGGCCTTCCGGCAATATCGCTTCCGTTCAATCGCTGGAAACCGGTATTGCGGAACCCTATTCGCTGGCCATCAGGGTTCAGGCCGGTCTGCGGGAATTTGGAAATGACGCGATTGTTCTCGATGGTAAGGTCGGCAGCCAGACGATAACGGCAATTCGTGAGTTCCAGAGCCTGTTTGGATTGCCCGTTACCGGAGTGATCGACAATCAGTTGATTGCCAAAATGGAAGAAATCGGACTTATCAGCCGTTAGCGGGAAGATCCCTGCGCCCCGACCGAGGAATTTGTAATGCGCCTG
>JAHEGF010000148.1 GCA_024645155.1 Phyllobacteriaceae bacterium
GGATGTTTTCGGCATGGCCGGCCCCGAAATTTCGGCAACCGTCCAATCGATCGAAACGCCTCCTGTCAACAGCGACCGGATCGCAGAAGCGGCCCGTCTTGTCGCCCTGGCAAAGAATCCGCTTATCATGGTTGGTGGCGGAGCTTGCGATGCAGTTGATGAAGTATTGAATCTGGCAAAAAAAATACAGGCGCCGGTGACAGCACATAGGAGTGGCAAGGGCGTTGTTGCCGCTGATAGCCCTTACTCCATGGATCTTGCTGCATCTTACGAGTATTGGCGCACTTGCGATTTGCTGATCGGAATAGGGTCGCGGCTGGAACTCCAGTATATGCGCTGGCAATGGCGACCCGCCGGTCTGAAAGTGATCCGCATCGATATTGATCCGACAGAGATGGTACGGCTGAAACCCGATTGCGGCGTTGTTGCCGATGCCTCTGACGGTACGCGCGCGCTGACAGATGCGAGTGCTGCGGCATCGGTAAATCGCGAAGCGGAATTCTCGGAGATCAGTAAACAGGCCCGTAAAGCCTACCTTTCCGTGCAGCCGCAGATGGATTATCTTGATACCATTCGAGATGTGTTGCCGAGGGACGGATTTTTTGTCGAAGAAGTCAGCCAGATGGGTTTTACCGGCCGGTTCGGATTCCCGGTCTACGAACCGAGACACTACGTAACCTGCGGCTATCAGGACAATCTGGGTTTCGGCTTCAATACGGCGCTCGGCGTGAAGGTAGCCAATCCAAACAAGGCGGTGGTATCCATTTCCGGTGATGGCGGGTTCATGTTCGGCGTCCAGGAATTGGCGACGGCGGTACAGCACGGTATCAACGTTGTCGCAATCGTGTTTAACAACAACGCCTATGGCAACGTGCTGAGAGACCAGATGAACGTATACGAAGGCCGCATTCTAGGTTCGGAACTTGTCAATCCGGATTTTGTTAAGCTCGCGGATAGCTTTGGCGTCAGGGCGGTCCGCGTCGACAAGCCGGCGCAGCTGCGCAAGGCGTTGGAGTCCATGATTGATCGCGAACAGCCGGCTCTTATCGAAGTCAGCGTTCCACGCGGTTCGGAGACTTCACCCTGGCCATTCCTCCATCCCAAAGCACCGCAGTGATACGGGTCATGCAGTCAAGCGAAAATGCGATCTGGAATCGGCCAGTTTGTGCGGTGACATTGCCATCATTCCTGGCTGCCGCGATACCGGGCAGCAATTTCATTGCCCGTCACGCAGTGGGCGACGATAGGCGCTGGAAAGCATGATGTACAGCAGGGCATTGGAAAGTGGGAAAAAAATCTTTGCCGTCGCGCCGATGATGGACTGGACGGACAAGCATTGCCGTTATTTTCACCGGCAATTGACCAAGAAGAGCCTATTGTACACGGAAATGGTTGTTGCCGAGGCGGTAATCCATGGCGACAGAAACCGGCTTCTCGGGTTCAACGAAACAGAACATCCCGTAGCTATCCAGATCGGCGGTTCGGACCCAGGTAAGCTTGGCCAGGCGGCGGAGATCGGGGCTGGTTTCGGGTATGACGAGGTCAATCTGAATGTTGGATGCCCATCTGACCGGGTTCAGTCGGGAACGTTCGGTGCATGCCTGATGCGCGAGCCTGAGCTTGTTGGGAATTGCGTCGCGGCGATGAAGGATGCAGTCAGTGTGCCGGTGACCGTAAAGTGCCGTATCGGCGTTGATGAGCAAGATCCGGAAATTGCTTTGAGTGCCATCTCCGAGAATGTATTTGGATCCGGTGCGGATGCAATTTGGGTGCACGCTCGAATTGCCTGGCTTGATGGGCTGTCACCAAAGGAAAACCGCGACGTGCCGCCTCTCGATTACGAAATCGTTTACAGGTTGAAGGAGAAATTTCCGTGTCGTTTCATTGGAATAAACGGCGGAGTTGAGAGTTTGAATCAGGCCGTTGAACATTTGCGATATGTCGATGGCGTCATGCTCGGGAGGGCCGCATACCGCAATCCGGCGCTGTTGGCCGGAGTTGACGCGTTGTTGAGCGGTGGGTCTGACAGGCAAATCATTGTCCCGGAATTTGAGAAAGTGATTGAGGCGATGGCCGAATATGCACAAGAGCATGTCGAAGGCGGCGGCCGGTTATCTCAAGTGACGCGGCACATGACGGGCCTGTTTTCCGGAACTCGCGGGGCAAGAATGTATCGGCAGATTCTATCAACGAGGACATCTCGTCCCGATGCCAACGCCAATGTTTTATGGGATGCGTTCGCCTGTATTGACTTGAACGGCAATAAGGAAGGGCTTAACGCTGCCTGAAAGTTCCAGTCAGGCGCTCTGGCGCATTGGCTTTGTCAAACTGTGGGAAGCCAGATATGCCGTTGACGGATTTTGCAGCCGGGGAACTGGTGCTGCTTGTTGCAGCAGTGGTGGCGACTGGCTTGACCGCCGGATTTCTCGCCGGAATATTCGGTATCGGCGGCGGAGCAATCATGGTGCCGATATTCTACCAGGCACTTGGATTCATAGGTATCGATGAATCGATCCGGATGCACCTGTCCGTAGGGACGTCCCTGGCAGTTATCGTGCCGACTTCGATACGATCCTTTCTTGGCCACCAAGCCAAAGGCGCGGTGGATATGGAACTTCTGAAAAGTTACGTAATTTCAGTGCCGACTGGCGTTATTGCTGCGGCCATTGCTGCTTCATACCTTTCCAGTGGCGGCTTGCGGCTGGTATTTGCTGTAATCGCATTCGTGGTCGGTCTGAGATTGCTTTTCAACCAGGAGTCCTGGCGATTGGGCGATGCAATTCCGGGAAATCCGCTGCGATCGGTTATAGGCGCGGGTATAGGCTTTTTTTCGACACTGATGGGCATTGGCGGTGGTGTCATCAACAATACGTTCATGACGCTCTATGGCAGACCGATCCATCAGGCGGTGGCGACTTCATCGGGCATGGGAGTCCTGATTTCCGTGCCGGGGGTGTTTGGATATATCTGGGCGGGATGGGGTAGTGAAGGCTTGCCCCTTCTGTCGACGGGGTATGTCAACTGGATCGCCGTATTGCTGATGATCCCGATTACGGTTTTTGCCGCGCCCCTCGGCGTCAAGCTGGCTCATGCCTTGAACAAGCGCCAGCTGGAAACCGGATTCGGTCTGTTCCTGCTGCTGGTTTCCCTGCGGTTCTTTGTCAGCTTGTATTGAGCGCGAAATTAGTCGCGCATTGTCATGCGCTCGCCGCGGACATCGTATCCCGAAAGCGTGTCCAGGTAATTCATTCCGAGCAGGTTTTGCGACAGCTCACCGGCTCTGGAAACATATACCGGCAAACGATCGCGGACGATGGCTCCAATAACGATCCGGTCAGCAATGGCCCGTGCCGCTAGAGTGCGCCCGTTCGCCGTGGAAACCGGAATTGAAAATTGGAGCGCATCAACATCGATACCGATGCGTTTGGCATCATAACTGGTCAAAACCGTACGGGACGCACCGGTATCGACAAGGAACTCTACGGATTGGCCATTTACATCAGCATTGACAATAAAATGGCCATCATTGGCGCGTTCGAGCATTACCGCCGAGCGGCCATTCCCGTCGGTAACAAAAATCGGGCTGCCGGGTACCAACCCTGCAGTGACGCGGCTTGCAATATCCTGCAACTCGTATCGATACTGATAGCCTGCCACGAGTGCCAGAATAATCAGCGCCCATATCGCCAGCTGCCTGGCAATGTTGCCAAATCGCATACCCGAACCGAGAATGACAGCGCCCAGAACCGCGCCCCAGATACCAAGATAGAGCGTTCTGGCAAAGACGTCGTTGCCCATGCCAAAAGTTACGCCGCTGCCGTGATTGGCGACCAGCAGAATTAGGCCCACACCTAGCAATCCGATGCCGATCCACAGAACCCGGTTCATCAGGTGTCCACACTGTTCAGCCGCGCGATTCTACGACGCCGGGTTTCGCGCCGCGGTTTGCGCTCTACCGTCTGCAACCGGGCGGAGAGCCGGCTCATGACTTCGCTGCGGCTGGCGGGTGTCATTACCGGCCAAGAGCTGATTTCGTCTCGTGTTCTCCCGCATCCGAAACAATATCCGGTTTTCTCATCGATGGAACAGACTAGGATGCAGGGGGTTTCTATGGCTGTCATTGTTCCCTCAAATGAGAATAGTGGTGGTCGTCAAAAGGCAGACTTCACAGATTTGCTGCCCGGCACCAAGTGTATCACCGGTGTGCCCGCCGACCTGGAACCGGCACACGGATCGCCAACATATTGATACGCCGGCCGCGACCAACAGCATTGCCGTGGTTGTGACTAGCCCAAATGCTGGCAAAATCAGGAATATTGCCGCAAGAACACCAATTGCCAATGCCCATTGTGCATCTTGATTTTGCGGCTCACCGTGGTCACGCGACAGGCCACCGGCTGTGCGTGCCGGCGGCAGATTAGCCCATATCCATACAATGGCTGAGCGTGATAAAGCGCTGGTAGCGATAAATGCTGCGGCGAATTTCCAACACCCCGCTCCGATTAGAAGGGAAAGCGCCACGACGCGAAGAAACACCGAAAACATTAGGGCGAGTGTACCATAGGTGCCGATGTTGCTATCGCGCATGATCTCGAGTTTTTCATCAGTGGATTTGCCACCGCCAAATCCGTCGGCGGTGTCCGCAAGACCATCCTCATGAAGTGCACCTGTGACAATCACCATCACGGCAAGCGCAATTGCGGCAGGAAGCAGATGCGAAGGTGTGATTTTCGCCAGCAGGATCGCCACCAGACTAGCTGGAAGTGCGATTATTATACCGGCCAGCGGGAAGAAACGAACTGAGCGGGCAAGGCTGACTTCGTCCGAACTGATTTGCAATGCTGCCGATACGCCTGCAGTTGGCAGGCGCGACAGAAATATCACCGCGCCAAGTGTGCCAGAAAGTAAGTACCTGATGGGGCCGTTTTCACGCATGATCTGGGTCTTTGGACAATGCTTTTAACCGGGATAGTGCATTAACATGACTACAACGCCCCGATTTTCTAAATGCGACAATCCATTGTCGAGGTTTGTATTCCATTGGCCGCGTTGCACATCTATAGCTAGCACAACAACGATTCTCAATTACAAGTATTAGGAAAACAGGATGGCGACCGGACTTCCGTTTGATGATTTTCGAAGGCTGCTCGCTGAATTGCCGGGCCCAAACATCGAAGCCGTGGAAGCTGTCCGTAAGCGTGACCGGTTCCTCACCAAGCCGCCCGGTTCGCTGGGTAGGCTGGAAGAGATCGCCGAGTGGCTCGCCGCCTGGGGGAATAATCCTGTACCATCGGTTACCCGGCCTTTGGTAGCAGTGTTTGCAGGAAACCATGGCGTTACAAAGCAAGGTGTTTCTCCATACCCCGCAGAGGTTACCGCACAGATGGTGGCAAATTTTGCCGCGGGAGGCGCGGCTATCAACCAGATATGTATAGCCCATGATCTCGGGTTGAAAGTGTTTGATCTGGCACTTGACCATCCAACCAAGGATATCACGGTTGAAGCGGCGCTTGACGAAAAAAGCTGTGCGGCAACAATGGCTTTCGGCATGGAGGCTATAGCCGGAGGCACCGACCTCTTATGCATCGGGGAAATGGGTATCGGCAATACCACAGTGGCCGCAGCGATTTTTCATGCGATATTTGGCGGCGAGGCTGAGGACTGGGTCGGTGCGGGAACTGGCGCCGACGAAGCCGGTGTTGCAAGAAAAGCAGCAGCCTTGCGGGCGGCAGCTAAAACGCACCGGAACCACCTGGCGGATCCACTCGAACTGCTTCGGCGGGTTGGCGGGCGCGAGATCGCCGCAATGACCGGGGCAATCCTTGCTGCGCGCCATGAACGCATACCGGTTATCGTTGATGGATTTGTCGCGACCGCTTCGGCGGCAGTGCTTCAGATGGCAAACCCTCAGGCCGTCGACCACTGCCTATTTGGCCATGTCTCAGCGGAAAATGCCCACCGCCGTGCTCTTGAAAAAATGGCCAAGGTGCCGCTGCTTGATCTTGGTATGAGACTGGGAGAGGGCACGGGTGCCGCACTTGCAGCAGGAATCGTAAAAAGCGCAGCTCAGTGTCATTCAGGCATGGCAACATTCGGCGAGGCCGGCGTTACCGATCGGGACATCTAGATTCAGGACCCTAGGCAGATTTCTTCGCTCGCGAATTTATCGGTGGGCTACTTCCGGTTGGCCGGATTTCAGACAGAACACGGGATGCCGGAAATATCGCAGTTGCTACTGTTCCTTCGCGCAGCTTGGAACGGAGGTTGAGGCTGCCACCATGCTTGTCCAGCAATGCCTGGACAATAGGCAGACCAAGACCGGTACCCTGTTCGGCGTTCTTGATCGCGATTGAACCCTGTCCAAATGCGGATAGAACGATCGGGATTTCGTCTTCGGGGATGCCGGGGCCTGTGTCCCTGATCGATATGTACTGACCGCCTCCAGCTGTCCACCCAACACTGACAAAGACTTCGCCACCGATCGGTGTAAACTTGATGGCGTTGGACAACAGATTGAGCGTGATTTGGCGAACCGAACGTTCATCGGCCCAGATGCGCGGAAGGTTCTCCTCGATTTTTTGCGTAACCTTGATTTCCTTGGTGCGCAGTTTTAGTGCGATCATGTGACAGCAATCTTCGACAATGTAGGGAATCGTAATGGCTTCTTCCTTGAGATCATATCGCCCGGCTTCAATGCGCGACAAATCCAGAATCTCGTTTATCAGGTTCAGCAGGTGGTGTCCGGAAGTGTTTATGTCCCGTGCGTATTCCTTATAGGATTCGTTGCCAACGGGTCCGAGCACTTCGCCGGCAATGACTTCCGAGAACCCGAGAATGGCATTCAAGGGTGTTCTCAATTCGTGGCTCATGGACGCAAGGAAACGCGATTTTGCAAGATTGGCTTCTTCGGCCCGCCGACGTGCTTCGTCAGACATGGACTTTGCCGTTTCAAGTTCGGCAATCAAGCCGTCCTTTTCGTTGCGGAATGACATCATCAACACGGCTGATCGGTTCAGGTGCGACGAAACATAAGAGAAAAAGGGCAACGACCCGACTACAAGTGCAATCAGTATCAAGTTTACCGGGTCAGTGTAGTCGGCAGAAACCAGGGCATATGCCGATACCGGGATGAAGAATGCACTTGGCAATGCGCCACGCATTGCTGCCGCAATGATAGCTGTTGCGGCTATTGCGATCAGGAGCACAACGGCGAGAATAATGGAAATCTGCTGATTGCCACAGGTCGGGCAGTTGACCAACGGGAGTAGTGCCCAACCCAGACCGGATACGGCATGGGCGATCAGGAAGTTTCGGCTCGTGCGTGTGACATTGATGTTTTCGGTCCGGGTTTTTGCAACCTTGTTAGCGTAGTAACCCAATACCGTGTAAAACGAGATTGAAACCGCAGCCCAGATCAGGATACCGAGGCCAAACCCGGAAAACACACCGGCGATTGTTATCGCAAGATGCAACAGTGGTACCGCGATTGCACTCGACGTCATCGTCTTTGCATGCAAGGACAGCATTTCGCGATCGTAAACAGGGTTGCCCGCCGTTTGTGACAGGCGATCGCGCGTGCGCCGGACAGCACGTGAAACATCGCTGTTGCGATGGGACTTGGTGCGATCCACGATAATCTTATCCGCTGTCATGGATGGTGTAGGGGTCATTTGGTCCATTTGCAAAGATCGTCCGCTATCGGAAAACCTAAATCCCAATGATTAAAAGTCCCTTCCTGAAATGATGAATCCGTTAAGAATACGCCAAAGATCAAACGGCAAACGGTCTGTTTTGAAAAAGCTGTTTGATCTCGTTTTGGCGCTGGCAATATTGTTATTGCTGATGGTGGTTTTGGCGCGGGTTAACAACCTAGGTCAGCAGGAATTGCACGGACACGTAAAAATCGTCGACGGCGATACTTTGGAGCTAAACGGAATCCGGGTCCGATTGCGCGAAATCGATGCACCCGAATATGGCCAAACTTGCCGTAAACAAGGTTCCGATTACGATTGCGGACGCGAGGCACGCGACTACCTTGCAAAGCTTGTTTCATCAAAGCCGGTTAACTGTGCCGGGTGGGAGTATGACCAGTATGATCGCCTTCTCGCGGAATGCGCTGTAGCAGG
>JAHEGF010000399.1 GCA_024645155.1 Phyllobacteriaceae bacterium
GATGGAAAATGCAGAGCTCAGTTTTGCTGAAGACGGGGAAATACTGACCAAAGGCCCCTGCCTGATGAAAGGCTATTACAAACAACCCGAATATACCCGTGAAGTGATCGATGAAAACGGCTGGTTCCATACCGGGGATATCGGGGAAATGCTGGATGGCAAATACCTGAAGATCACTGACAGGAAAAAGGAGATATTCAAAACCTCAGGAGGCAAATACATTGCTCCCCAGGTCGTGGAAAACAAATTCAAGGAATCGCCCTTCATTGAAAACGCGATGATCATCGGTGAGAACAGGAATTACACCACGGCCCTGCTGATCCCCAATTTCGAACACATCGAATCGTGGTGCAAGGTAAAGGGGTTTGTCTATCCCGGGCCTTACCAGGCCATCACTGATGAGCGCATTGTTGCACGGATCCGGCGGGAGGTCGATGAAACGAATAAAGCCCTCGACAAAGTGGAGCAGGTGAAGAAATTTGAACTGCTGCCCGAAACCTGGACCGTTGAAGGCCTGGAACTCTCCCCTACACTGAAATTACGCCGGAAGATCATCCTTGATAAGTACAGTGAAAAAGTCGAAAAGCTGTACGCCTGAGGATCAATGCAGGATTTTATACATCATTTCTTTCAGCAGCTCCCCGTCGGTTGTTGAAATGTTGTTGACACCCTTTGCTTTCAGGTCATATTCCCTCAGGTATCCGATTATGGCAGCCAGCTTCTTCGAATTGTAATTGCGGGCGGCCACCTGGTAGTCCTTTACGAAAAAAGGACCGATGGAAAGGGCCGCAGCAACGTTGTTCCGCGATTTATCCTTAAGCTGGTGATAAATCAGCAGTTTTGAAAAGTAACCATACAATATGGCAACGGTCTTGATGAGGGGATTCTCCTTGGGATTGGAGGCGAAATAATTGACGATCCGGTTGGCTTTCTGCACATCCCTTGACCCTATTGCATTCTGAAGTTCAAAAATGTTATAATCCTTGCTGATGCCAATGTTCCGCTCAACCTGGAGATCATTGATCTCTGCCTTTTCCGGCAGGTTTATCATCAGCTTATTGACTTCATTGACCACCTTGGACAGATCCGTTCCCAGAAATTCGGTCAGCATGGCCGTGGCTTTTGGCGTAATCGTGTAAGACCGGTCATTCACATATTTTGATATCCATGCTCCCAGCTGATTGTCATAAACTTTTTTCGACTCAAAAAGGACTCCTTTCTTGTCAACGGTTTTAAAGAAACTCTTCCGCTTATCGATCTTCTTGTATTTATAATTCAAGACCAGGAGGGTCGAATTAAGCGGGTTTTCCACGTAGGGAAGGAGGTCTTCGATCTTTTGAATGTCCTGCGCTTCCTTTACGATCACTACCTGGTAATTGGCCATCATGGGAAAGCGCTTGGCCACGGAGACCAGGGTAGGAACGTCGGTATCGCGACCGTAGATGACGGATTGGTTAAATTCCTTCTCCGTATCACTCAATACGTTTTTTTCAATAAAATCTGAAATGGTATCGATGAAATAGGACTCATCACCGGCAAGAAAATACACCGGGTGATAGATCCTGTTTTTCAGTTCATTCAATATCTGGTCCATGCTCATGCCCATGCCCGAATTCCTTTCTGTTAAAATCTCAAGTGCTTGACTGTTAACCCATTGTTCAACAACTGGTTCAATGAATCGATACCGATCTGGAGATGGTCCCTGACAAACCTCTCGGTGACCTGCTGATCACTCTTTTCAGTTTTTACCCCTGAGGAAATCATGGGCTGGTCGGAAACTAGGAGCAGGGCACCCGTCGGAATTTCATTGGCAAATCCCACCGTGAACAGTGTGGCAGTCTCCAGGTCGACGGCCATGCTCCTGGTTTTACGCAGGTAGCGTTTAAAATTCTTGTCGTATTCCCACACCCGGCGGTTTGTCGTGTAAACGGTGCCGGTCCAGTAATCGCGACCGTGGTCACGAATGGTGGTCGAAATGGCTTTCTGCAGGCTGAAGGCAGGCAGGGCCGGGACTTCAGGGGGCAGGTAATCATTGGAGGTTCCTTCGCCCCGGATGGCAGCGATGGGCAGGATCAGGTCGCCAAGCTGGCTCTTTTTCTTCAGGCCCCCGCATTTACCAAGGAAAAGCACGGCCTTGGGCGATATGGCACTCAGCAGGTCCATGATGGTTGCCGCATTGGCGCTGCCCATGTTGAAATTGATCATGGTGATGGCCCCCGCAGTGGCGCTGGGCATAGCCCTGTCCTTTCCATCAATGGGAACATTGTTCATGCTGGCAAACAGATCCAGGTAACCCTGAAAATTGGTCAGGAGGATGTATTTGCCGCATTTTTCAAGCGTCGTGCCCGTATACCTGGGAAGCCAGTTCTTTACAATTTCATCCTTGGTTTTCATATGGAAATTTTTACAAAAATAGGGGTTTTGATCGAAGGGTGAAAATGGTTATATTCGCATGTTGTGAGAGCCAAGATGCGAGAGCCAAGATACAAGAAAATAAAAATTGCATATGCTGCTCAAAATCTTGGTTCTTGACTCTTGGTTCTTGGTTCTTGGTT
>JAHEGF010000149.1 GCA_024645155.1 Phyllobacteriaceae bacterium
ACATACCAGCCAAAAAGCGGAATCCACATCAGTTCCCGTTTGAGAATGTAAACGGCGTCCGGAATGTAGGGCAGGAACGCGAACGTGTCCCAGAACGACTGGTGTTTGGGTGCAACGATGTAACTGCCGGACGGCCGGTGCTCAAGACCGCTGATTTCCATGCGGTTGCCGACAATCAGCTCCTGAAGCCACAGATTGGAGTTTGCCCAGAATTTCGGGACAAACCAGGCTTTCTTGCGCGCGGCGAGAAAGAAGTACGGAGAAAACACGATCATCATGGCGACGATCATGGCGTAGAACAACATGTTGAACAGGAGCGAGCGCAGGAAGATCATCGAGCTGGGAACCGGTTGCCAGTAGTTGGTGCCGCTGACGGTTACACCAGCACTGCCGTCGGCTGCAACACCAAACGCCGCGCAAATTGACCACAAACCGGTAGGCCGGAAATGCCACGGATGAGAGCTGTCACTGAACCGAAGCAGCAAGATAGCGCGGACTGGTGCCGGTCAGCGCTGCAAGATATTTCAGATACTCCGTCGCCAGAACCCTGAGCGCTTCCGGATCTGTCAGCCAGCCGCCGTTTCCAAGATCGCCTATCACCACCGGATAGGGCCGTACGGTGATATTTGTGAAGGCGCGGCGTGCTTCGAGAAGGCTGCGCGGCATATGGTAATTATTGGTGACCAAAAGGACATCCCGGAAGCCGTGATCGGACAGCCATTTAGCGCTTTCGGCTGCATTGCCGACCGTATCAAGGGCAGTGCGGTCGAGGTCGACACAGCAGTCAAACAGCGCGGACTTGCCACCGACAGCGCGGCGCAAATCCGACAATCTCGTTCCCGGATGAACACCGCTAATCAGCAGGCGTTTCCCTTTGCCCGCCTCCAGCAGGCCAAGAGCCGTTTCCAGGCGCTTGTGTCCACCGGTCAATACCACTATGGCGTCGGAGGCAGGGACTCCTGCTTGGGGGCGCAGGGATCCGATATGCTGGGCAAAGACGGCAAATCCTGCTGCCGATGCGAATGCCAGCACCAGTACGGTTACAACCGCCATGCGCAACAGACGGACAACTGCCGGCCGGCGGCGTGGCATTGCGTTGCCGGGCAGTTGGTTTGCATCATCTGAACCGGGGCGGTCCGCACATTGTTCCCCGGCACGCTGTTGAACGGTCATGATTCTCGATAAACCGCGAATGCGGCAAAGAATAGCCCGAACTGTGAAGTTTGTACCGGATATTTAGCCGGCACTGCTGCCTTCATCGAGATCAGCAAGGTGGGAGATTACCGTCAGATGCGTCGTCAGTGCCGTCAGCAGGGCAATCACGATGACGATCATCGCGATAATGGCATATCCGGTCAGGCCGAGTGAAAACGTACCGAAAAAGGCCGCCGTCTGGTCTGCACCGGGCGTTGCCTGGTTGCGGGCGGTCCACCAGCCGGAGACCGCAAACACCATGACCGCGGCAAAGCCGCCGGAAACGGCACCTTTCAGGGCAATGCGCAGAAAATGCGTACGGTACTCCCTGGCGATGAAACCGGCTTCGGCGCCGACAAAATGCAGCACCTCAATGATATGGCGGCTGCTCGACATGGCGCCACGGGTTGCAAAGACGACGGTCAGGATCGTTGCGCCGAGCATCAGCACCAGAATGGCAAGCCCGATGGTTGTGGTTGCCCGCGACATGGCAACCAGGTGGTCGACCCAGTTGCGATGGTCATCGAGGCTGACATTGTCGACCTGCGCCGTCAGCACCTCGCGCATTGCCGCAAAGTCCGGCGGACTTGTCTCGTCGATCGTTATGACGACCAGCCGCGGCACCGGTAGTTCATCGATGTCGAATCCGGATCCGAGCCATGGTTCGAGCAGACGGGCGGTGGATTCGCGATCGACAATTTCAGCGGAGAGAACCCCGTCAAACTCGCTGACGATTGCCCGGGCTGCTTCAAGGGCAGCTTCCATGTCGAAGGTGTCGCTTGGGCGTATCTGGATCGTTGCCTCGCGCGAGATGCGGCTCTGCCACGAGGAGGCCGTGTCGCTGACCATCATGGCGGCACCAAGCGTCAGGCACGACAGGAATGTCATGATGGCGATGACGGCGACGAGCGCATGGCTCGAAACACTGCGTGCCGGAAGGATTGACGTTCCCGCAGACGGACCGCGTACCGTCAGTTTCATTACCGCCTGGATGATCTGGCGCACTTCAATCATGGATTTCGAGCCGCTGGTTGGCGAGAATCATGCGCCGCGCGTCAACCTGGTCCATCAGTGACAGGTCGTGGGTGGCGATCACAACCGCTGTGCCGGAACGGTTCAATTCAATGAACAGGCGCAGCAAACGCCGCGCCAGCGGCGAATCGACATTGCCGGTCGGCTCGTCCGCCAGCAGGATTTCGGGTTGCTCGATCAGGGCGCGGGCAATGGCGGCGCGCTGCTTTTCGCCACCCGACAATACCGGTGGCAGCACATGCATGCGTTCACCGAGCCCCACCCATTTGAGCAGTTCGATCACGTCGGAGCGGTATCCTGCCTCGTCACGGCCGCGAACGCGCAACGGCAGGGCGACGTTCTCGTAGGTGGTCATATGGTCGAGCAGGCGGAAATCCTGGAAAACGACGCCAATGCGCCGGCGCAGCAGCGGCAATTCGGCGCGGGTAATACGTGACCGGTCCTTGCCGAAAACGGTTATCAGACCGCGGGTCGGCTTCAGGGAAAGGAACAGCAGTTTGAGCAGCGTCGTCTTGCCGGCACCCGACGGCCCGGTCAGAAACTGGAACGATCCCTCCGCGATGTGAAACGAAATGTCGCGCAGGATTTCTGGCCCCATCCCGTAGCGCAGTCCGACATTTTCAAATCGTATCACGGCGCGATGCCCATGCGGTTTGCGGGATGGATTTGCAGGTGGCTGAAGTGCATCGGATTTTCGCCGGGATCCCTGTCAATCGATGTCTGGCCGTCCGTTGCCGAACGAATCCTCGAAGTGAAGCATTAACCAATTTCCGTTACCGCTTACATAGAAAACGGGAAGAAGTTAAGGCGCATGACGGGACGGCCGGGTTCAATTCCGCTCAGCGGCGAGATATTGGCTGACGAGGCGCGTGCTCCGGCACCCGCGCCGGCACGGGTGGGCGATTTCGTTGATGCCGACTACGAAACCGTCGGCCAAAGCCGTTCCCAGGAAAGTCCGCGTTCCAATCAAGCAGCAACGACCGGCGCAAGTTCGGCGAACCCCGACAACGCTGAGGCGCGTGCGGGAATGGACATGCTCAAAAAGCATGGAAATCGCGGGTCGGCGGAGCGTGGCGGTGTCCTGTTTTATACCGCAGGCCTGGCGGTCGTGATGATGGCGTTCTGGATTTCGGGCGGTCATGCGCTGTTCGGTACAATGACACCGCTTCAAACCGGCTCGACGCACGCGGAGACAATGCGTCTTGGGGGAATAACCACGGAAAAGGTGGTGATCGGCGATTCGCACTATCTGCTGGTCAGCGGCCATGTGCGCAATGAAGGTGACGGGGTGGCGAATGTGCCGCCGATTCGCATCGCGGTTACCGGCAAGTCCGGCGAAGTGCAAAATTACCGGATGGGATCGCGATCCACGGCAATAGGAGCCGGTGAGCGGCTTCCCTTTTCGAGTCGCCTTGACGCACCGGTGTCCGGCGTGGAATCCGTGCTTGTCACCCTAATAGCTTCGGAAAAAAACTAGATGCCGGTCATTCGCAACAAAAACATCGAAGTCCTGTTCAGCGCATCAACAATTGCACGGCGCAATCTCGAGCTGGCCAAGGATATCGCGGAACGCGACTACAAGGATCTGCTTGTCATATCGGTCCTGAAAGGGTCGTTCATATTCGCTGCCGACCTCATTCGCGCGATGCACGACGCCGGGATTTCTCCTGAAGTGGAATTCATCATGATTTCCAGCTATGGCGCCGGCAAGACCAGCGGCGAAATCAAGGTGCTGCGCGATATCGACAGCGATGTCCGCGGCCGCGATATCCTGTTGATCGATGATATCCTGGAATCGGGGAAGACACTCAAGTTTGCCCGCGACCTGATGCTCGAACGCGGGGCAAGGGATGTCTCGATTGCCGTTCTGCTCGACAAGAGGATGCGGCGAAAGAGCGATATCGAACCTGATTTCACAGGTTTCGACTGTCCGGATGTTTTTGTGGTCGGCTATGGCATGGACGCGGGATATGCCTTCCGCGAACTGCCGTTTGTCGGTGTGGTAAGGGACGAGGAATGATGGCGCGAATACTGGTGGTTGAAGACGATGATTCGGTCCGGCATTTTACTGCGCGGGCTCTGGCGGCGGCAGGCCATGACGTCGAAACGGCGGCGGACGGAGACGAGGGCCTGGCGCGGATCGAACGTTCCGGAGCCAGTCATGACCTGATCGTATCCGATATCCGCATGCCGGTCATGGACGGGATCGAAATGGCGCAGCGTGCCGCTTCTTCCCATCCGGGCATCAAGATCCTACTGATGACCGGATATGCCGAGCAACGGGAACGCGCGGCGGAACTTGCGGGAACCGTCATAGATGTCGTGCAGAAACCATTCTCGCTGGCTGAAATAAGGGAATCCGTAAATACGGCGCTTTCCAAGGCAGCCTGAACGCGCCACCGTCCGGCAGGACAAGGCGAGCGGCAACAGGTGCCCGGCGTTCGCAGACACGCCAGCAACATTATTTCTCCTGTATATGTCGGATATTACCGGCTGGCTGCGTCTTCCATGGGATTGCACCGGAAATGGTGCGGCTCAAACCGATGGAGGAAATCATGAGCAATGCAATGCAAACACACGGCCACCCAAGCTGGATCCAGCATTCCGGACCGGATCCGGTCGCGGCGCGCAAATTCTACGAGAATTCGCTCGGCTGGAATGTCGCCGACATGCCGATGCAGGACGGCTCGTCTTATGCCGGCATCATGGTCGGCGAGGCTCCCGTCGGCGGCTTCATGCCAGTACCTGCCCCGCAGGGTGCATGGACGGTCTACATCACGGTTGACGACGTTGACGCGCGCTATGCGAAGGCGCTGAAGGCCGGTGCAACCGGTGTCAGCGAACCGGCAGACTTCCCGGGTGTCGGACGCATCGGCACCATCACCGATCCGTTCGGTGCCTCGATTGCACTCATCACCTATGAAAGCATGCAGAACGCCTGATGCTGCCGGCTGGCGAAGGCACCGGACCGGGGGCCGGTATCAGGTGTCTTTCGCACTGGCATTGGCGCTGATATTGATTGCGGGTCACATTTGCGGAGGTGAGCCATGCCCTACGATCCACACCTGGCCGATTTGATGCGCGACGCGCTGAAAGACCGGCCGGGCATATCCGAAGTCAGGATGTTTGGCGGTTTCTGCTGGATGCAGAACGGGCACATGATCTCCGGTGTCGAGGTTGGGCGGTTCATGTTCCGGGTTGGCAAGGAACTCGAGGCAGAAGCACTGTCGCGATCCGGTGCCCGCCCGATGGATATTACCGGCCGGCCGATGCCGGGCATAGTGTGGGTCGATGCCGATGCGGCACTCGATGACGGTCTCGACAGCTGGATCGACCTGGCGTCACGCCACGCGCTCAGCCTGCCGCCCAAAAAACCCAAGGCCAAAAAGCCGAAAGCTGGGAGGGGAGCAAGGCAATGAGGTTTGCCGGATTTCCCCGCGAGACAGTTTTGTTCCTGAAGGGGCTGAAGGCCAACAACTCGAAACAGTGGTTTGACGCGCACCGCGCCGACTACGATGCCTTTTTCGTGGCACCGGCGCTGGCGCTGATTGAAGCACTGGCACCGGCAGCACAAAAACTTGACCCGCCTCTTCAGGCGGCCGCAAAAATGAACGGCTCGCTGCGCAGGATCTATCGCGATACCCGCTTTTCCAGGGACAAAACG
Organism: Phyllobacteriaceae bacterium; assembly: GCA_024645155.1. Lineage (GTDB taxonomy): Bacteria > Pseudomonadota > Alphaproteobacteria > Rhizobiales > Rhizobiaceae > JAHEGF01. The sequence goes on from JAHEGF010000149.1 coordinate 5,891, forward strand.
CCCTACAACACGCACATGCACCTGATTTTCTGGGCGGGAGACCATCCGAACCGGTCATCGGGTATCCATCTGGTGCTGGGGGCGGACGGCTTCGGCTACGGTGCCGGGCACTGGGCTTTTGAAGCGGACGCCCTGACGCGGTATCGCCATGCCGTGCTTGATGACCGCAAACGCAAGGCGCTGGAGGAATCGCTGGCGATTGCCGGCAAGGCCGGGTGCAGTCTTGATGCACCGCATCTGAAAACGGTGCCGCGCGGCTTTGACAAGGGCGCTGCCGGTGCTGATTATCTGCGCTACAAGGGGATTGTTGCGCGAACGATGGATGGCCGCCGCGACTTCGACCCGAGGCTGTTCACCGGAGAATGCGTGGACTATTGCAGCGGACTGATGAAGGCCATGGCGCCACTGGTCGGCTGGGTTCGCAGCGAAGTGGAATTGGCGTAGCGCCGTTCATCGTGAAATGAAAGCAGTTTGGTACGATGAAATCGGATGCCGAAACCGTTGGCCAGTATCTCGACGAATTGCCGGAGGATCGCCGCCGGGCGCTGGAAGCGGTACGCGAAATCATACTCGGCAATCTTCCGGACGGCTATGTCGAGACCATGAACTGGGGCATGATTTCCTATGAGGTGCCTCTTGCAACCAGCGGACCGACCTATAACGGCAAGCCGCTGATGATTGCAGCGCTGGCCTCACAGAAAAACCACATGGCGGTCTACCTGTGCGGGCTCTACTGCGTGCCCGGGATCAAGGCGCGTTTCGAGGCTGCGTGCCGCAAGTCGGGCGTGACCCCCAACATGGGTGCCTCATGCGTGCGTTTCCGGAAACTTGGGCAACTGGATATGGCTGCGATTGCCGAAGTCATCGGCGCGGTGCCGCCTGACCGGTTGATCGAGGTCTCGTCGAATTCACACCGCAAGCGCTGAACCATTGCCGCCGGTCGATCCGGCAACAATGTGTTCAGACAAGCGGTCAGTTTTCGCCAGACCCGCTGTTCTTGTCCCAATGCCTGCCGTAGTCGGGAACATAGTATTCGTTCCAGCGGGGACGATGCCGGCCCCAGCGCCTGTAATGGCCGCCACGGCGGATCACATGACGCCGCCAGCGCGGCTCGCGATGACGCCATCGCGGATTATGCCGGCGCCAGCGCGGACGGTGGACGCGCTGATGGATGATCGAGCCGATGACCACACCGGCGATGACCGGCACACCGATGCTTGATGCATAGTCGTCGTAGTATCCGCGGTAGCCGGCCTCGCGGATTGCGAGGTAGGATGCCGAAGCCCACCCGTCATGCCCTTGCCAGTAGACACGGCACCAGCGGTACGAGCGCACGCATCCGCTGACGGTTACAATCGCACCGGCCGGCAATACGGAAATGGGCGCGTATCTTGTGCTCGGTGACGGGCGGAGGTTGAGGTCCCTGGTGACGAGCGCGGTTGCCGCCGCAGCGGTACCGGTTGCCACCAGTAGTGAAACGAGAGTGAAAAATAACCGCCTCATGGCCGTTTCCTTTCAGGTTGGCGAAACGTCCCTTCCTTAAATGATGGCCCGGCCTGGCAACGGCGTCCATTGATCAGGGTCAATTTACGGACAATTTTATCAAACGCTGCGTGAGCACCCGGTCGGCATGGACATCCGGGTATTTTTCCGCAAATATTTCAGAGGGTTGTGTAGTTGGCCGTGCTTGGCGCCTGCTCCCGCTGGGTCTCGGAGCCGGCCTCCAGACCGGCCAGCGGGACAAAGAATGCGGCCAAAAAGAGGACATTGCCAGCGCCGCTGAACGGTACACGGGGCATCGCGGATCTGATACCGCCGGTGATAAACCATGCGGGCAGGGCCGGGCAGCGAGCAGATATTCGCTGCAATTGCGAACCGGACAGGTGCGTTCCTCAAAAGCGGACATTCGACCGAGTGCGAAGCGGCTTTGGTGCGCCGCGACTGCTATGCGAGACGAAGCCGACATTGACTGTACGTGCTTGCATCTCGAATAGGATCGGAGTCTAAGATTCGATGAGGTTCGGTGCATGAGTCATGGAGTTAACCGAATGGAACCCCGGCTCCAATTTCCAACGGGACAGGTGGGCAAAGCAAAACATACCAGCTTTAGAATTGACCAAGCCCAGGTAGGGTGCGCCTGATCCGGCCAAAAATACGTTGCCGCATTTCTGGTTCTTTAACATTAGCGGTCCATATT
>JAHEGF010000400.1 GCA_024645155.1 Phyllobacteriaceae bacterium
ACGCTTTTTCACTTTTTTAGGGTATGAACGGTATTTCGGCGGGAATACCTTCTGTCGTAGAGGCGGTTTTGTTGGCATAGTCAACTGGGTAGTAAAAATGGGTTTATGCTCGGCTCCATAAGACTCAGATTCACTATCATTTTAAAGCTGGCTGTGTCCACCACCAAGCCGGCAGTATTCCGCAAGTTGTTAAAAGGTAGTTCCCCTTAGAAGGGTGCTCAGAAGCACTGCATAAGCCCGCAGGAGTCAGACGTTGAGCTTTATCTGCTGTGCGCCGGTCAATTGGCACCATTTGAACCGCGCACGGCATACAGGCGTGACAGTGGCACCGCAGTTACCCCATGCATGAAAACGCTCAGCAACACCGTTGCCGCCGAAATCGGTGATCGCTCCGAAGCGCGGGAAAACAGCCCGAACCCGAAGATCAGCAGGGCGGCAAATATGAAGATGGGATAGTCATGCATATGGCAAGGCCACCTTCCGAAAAATTGAAACTGAAATCGGGACCGTGTTTGTCCGGGTCGGCTAAACTAAAAACCGGCGGTTTCATTTGGTCGTCTTCATTGGTTATATCTTTTATCGCATCGTAGACAAGTTCTTTTTTAAGGGTCACGATAAGAAATAATTCCGCACTATTGCAAAATTTTGGCGGGCTTGGTAGAAACCCACGTCAAGTTGAGTTGCGAGCGCAGCAGAAACACATTTGACCCCCGTGCGGCCACATCGAATCTGAATGAAGTGACCCTCCCTCAAATTGTTGAATCGGATCGTATGCGCTGTCTTCGACGTTTTCACAACGACCGGCTTCCTTCACCGAAGAGCAGCAATTGTTTCATGGGGCGGCCTTATACCGTTGGTGCAGGAAGCCGACGCTGAAACGGCCCGACCCGGCCGGCAACCAAAGGTTATGCCATGAGGCAATCTGAAACCAACCTGCTTTCCGAAATGAAAGAGGAGCTGCAATTCGAGAAGCTGCTGATCGACATCTCCACCCACTTTGTCAACCTGCCGGCCGACCGGATAGACGACGACATCAAAGAAGCTCAACACCGCATCTGCAAATACCTCGATCTTGACCGCTCAGCGCTTTGGCAATTTTCCAACAAAAAGCCCGGTGAGGTGCTGCTGACACATGTCCATCAACCGCCGGAGGCCCGGTTCCCCGACGAAAAACTCGACGCGAAGCAGGCCTTCCCCTGGGTGTTGGACCAGGTGTTGCGAAATGGAATCGTCGCTATCTCCAGTCCATCGGAACTGCCGCCGGAAGCGGCCCGCGACCGGGAGTCCTTTCAAGACTGGGGCGTCCGATCCGGCGTTGTGGTACCGCTGTCTATCGGCGGCAAGGTCGTCGGTGCCCTGTCCTTCGCCCGTCTGAGGGGGGACAGAGATTGGCCGGTTTATGTCATCGAGCGGTTCCTGATTGTCGCGCAGGTATTTGCCAATGCGCTGGTTCGAAAGCAGGCCGAGGAATCCGTGAAAGAGCGTCTGGAATTCGAGTCACTGCTGGCCGATATTTCGACGCGCTTCGTCAATCTGCCCGCCGAAAAGATAGACGGCGAGATCGAAGACGCCCACCGCCGGGTATGTGAATGCTTTGGCTTGGATTTTTCTGCGTTGTGGCAATTGTCGATCGAGTCACCGCGGAATTACACGCTGACGCACAGCTATCGACTCGTAGACGGTCCGGCGCTTCCCGAGCGGATGACCGCCGACGAGTATTTCCCCTGGTGCTTGGAACGGGTCGGGGCCGGAGAGGTCATCGCCATTTCCACGGAAAATTCGCCGGCAGAGGCGGCCCGCGATCAGGAAGTCTGGCGCCATTACGGTATCAAGTCCTCTTTGGTTATTCCGCTGTCGGCAGGGGGAGAACCGCCAATTGGTGCCGTGAGCTTCAACACGATGAAGGCGGAACGCACCTGGCCGGAACCCATCGTAAAACAGCTTCAGCTGGTCGCACAAATATTCGCCAATGCACTCGCCCGAAAGTACGCGGACGCTGAGTTGCGTAAAAGCGAAGCCCGGTTGAGTCTGGCGACAAATGCCGCGGGGGTGGGCTTATGGATCATGGAGATTGCTTCCGGCTGCGTTTGGGTCACACCCAAAACCCGGGAGTTGCTTCATCTTGCCCCGGAGGAGGATCTTTTCTATGAAACGTTCTTAAAGACGATTCATCCGGAGGATCGTGAACGGGTCGACCGGGAGGTGGAGCAGGTCATCCAATCCGGGGAAAAACTCCAGGTCGAATACCGGATCGTCCTATCCGACGGAAGCACGCGCTGGATTGCCGCCAGCGGGCAGCTGTATCCCGGATCAAACGGTGAACCGGAATCTCTGATGGGCGTGTCGGTAGACATCAGCGAGCGCAAAAAGCAGCTGCAGGAAATCGTGGAACTGAAGCGCCGGCTCGAAAACGAGAATATATACCTTCGCAAAGAACTCAGGTCTGAAAAGGGATTCGAGAAAATCGTGGGCGAGAGCAAGGCCCTCAATAGAGTGATTATGGCGGCCAAACAGGTTGCCACCACCGAGGCCACCGTGCTG
>JAHEGF010000009.1:0-11208 GCA_024645155.1 Phyllobacteriaceae bacterium
GTGCGACCGTGACCACCGTTGCCGTTCCCTCGCAACCGCAACCGGCAGGTGGTGCGGGTTTTACGATTGACCGGACCTATTACCGGATGGACGGATCGCCAGCCAATGTCAGCGAAGCTGTGCAAAACGAGCGGTTTGTCGTGGTCATCAACGCCAGGCAGCTCAATGAGCTTGCATCGCGACTGATCATCACCGATCTGCTGCCGGCCGGTTTTGAAATCGACAATCCGTCACTGGTGGACAGCGCAAAGCTTGCCAATTTCAGCTGGCTGCCGGGCACCGAAGCGGCGCATTCGGAATTTCGCGATGACCGGTTTGTAACCGCGTTTGACCGGGAAGAATTCGGCCGCAAGGATTTTACCGTGGCCTATACGGTGCGCGCAGTCACGCCGGGCATTTATGTTCACCCGGCTGCACAGGTGGAGGACATGTACCGGCCGCAATATTCGGCGCGCACGGCTGCCGGATGGATGCAGGTAGTGCAGCGCTAGATGCGCGCCATGGCGAAAATCCGGAAGAAATACTTGCGATGCTTCGTGTTGCCGGTCTGTGCATGCGTTGTTGCAGCAGCGCTTTCCGTGCCGGCGTTCCTGATGCTCGATCATGCCTGGCCGCCGCCGCTGCCGGACCGGATCGAGGTATCGAAAGAGGTGGTTGATGCAGACGGCCGTCTCCTGCGTTCCTTTGCCACAGGGAAGGGGCGTTGGCGCCTGCCGGTCGTACTGGATGACGTCGACAGCGAATTCCTGAAGCTTCTGATCGCCTATGAGGACCAGCGTTTCTGGACGCACCACGGTGTCGATCCGCTTGCCATGGTGCGGGCCGCGGGACAACTGGTCGCAAACGGGCGCATCATCTCGGGCGGGTCGACGATAACAATGCAGCTGGCAAGGCTTGCAGAGCCGCGCAGCCAGCGGTCCGTGACCTCGAAGCTGCTGCAAATCTTCCGGGCGCTCCAGATCGAACGGCGCCTTTCGAAGAAAGAGATACTGGAACGCTATCTCCTACTGGCGCCCTATGGCGGAAACCTGGAAGGCGTGCGCGCAGCATCGCTTGCCTATTTTGGCAGGGAGCCGAAAGGCCTGACCCTGGCACAGGCAGCGATGCTGGTGGCATTGCCGCAATCGCCGGAAGGCAGGCGGCCTGACCGCCATGCCGGCCGGGCAAAAAGGGCCCGCGACACGGTTCTGTCGCGAATGGCCGCCGCCGGTGTCATCGCCAGTGGCGAAGTGGAGCGGGCAACGTCGGCACCCGTCCCCGACCGCCGTTTTGCACTGCCGCAACTTGCAGCGCACCTGGCGCAGCGGGCGCTTGTGGCCGACCCGGAGGCGCAGCGTCATCAGGTAACGCTGAAAAGGGACCTGCAGCAGGCACTGGAAGCGGTTGCCGGTGATGCGGTTCGTCAATTCGACAGGAGCACGTCGGTAGCCCTGCTGCTGGCCGATGCGAAGACCGGCGATGTGCTCGCCCATGTCGGGTCACCGGACACGCTGGATGCGAAACGGTCTGGCTGGGTCGATATGACCGGGGCCATCCGCTCTCCCGGTTCGACCCTGAAGCCCTTCATCTACGGGCTGGCATTCGAGGAGGGTGTGGCCCGGCCCGAGACGCTGATGACGGACGGTCCGGCCAGTTTTGCCGGGTACCGCCCGCGCAACTTCGACATGGAATACCAGGGCGAGATAAGCGCCCGCAAGGCGCTGCAACTGTCGCTCAATGTTCCTGCGATCCAGCTTCTGGAGGCGGTCGGGCCGGCAAGGCTGCTGGCGCGGTTCCGGCGCGCGCAGGTGGAGGCCGTATTGCCGGCCCCGGATGCTCCCGGACTGGCCATCGGACTTGGCGGTATCGGTGTTTCGTTGCGCGACCTTGTCCAGCTCTATACGGCGTTTGCCAATGGCGGCCGTGTCCGCATCCTGCGCGACGGTGTGTCGGGCACGGGCAAGCTGACGTCAGGCATCCTGCAACCGGGTGCTGCGTGGCAGGTTGCCGATATCCTGTCCGGTGCGCCAACACCACCGGGTGCGCATGCAACCGGCCTGTCCTACAAGACCGGAACGAGTTACGGCTATCGCGATGCATGGGCGATCGGCTTTGATGGCCGCTACGTGCTTGGCGTGTGGGTTGGAAAGGCCGACAATGGACCAGTTCCCGGAATAACCGGCTTTGGCAGTGCGGCGCCAATCCTGTTCGACGCTTTTGCCCGTTCGGGTCTGAAGACATCGGCGCCCGGGCGAAAGCCCGCCGCGGCACTGGTGACGTCCTTTGAGGATCTGCCTGCGGCATTGAAACGGTTTCAGCCATTGGCAGCGTATCCCGCTGCCGGCATTTCCCCGGAGCCACCGCCGCGCATCATCCACCCGCCAACGGGAGCGTATGTGGAACTGGCAATGACGGCGCGTGGGGAACCGGTTCCCCTGGTCATCAAGCTTCAGGGCGGGCGGCCACCATTCCGCTGGCTCGCCAACGGCAACCTGGTGCCAATGAATGCGCGAAAGAGAAAGGTTGCCTGGAAACCGGATGGCAGCGGCTATTCGACCCTGACGGTCATCGATGCAACCGGACGGGCATCCAGCGTCAACGTGTTCGTTCAGGCGCATTGATCCCAGGGTCAGGACCCATCAATCCGGTGCGAAGCAATGACCGCTTCGAGCCAGTCCAAAGCGGGCGTGGTTCCAACGGTCGATCTGTTCACTCCAACTCATTCAGCCCACGCCTCAATGCCTCACCCATACCACTTTCTTCCATATGCAACCGCAGACGTTGGTTAAATCCGCCGGGTGTGTTCAGTGCCTCAATCAGATCAGCGCTCTGGTTTTCTGACAGGTTCGAGGCAACAAGCGCCCTCAGAAATGCCTCCCCTTGTGCTTTGTCGGAAACTCGTTTTCCAAGCCATTCTGCGGCGTCATTTACCATCCGTGCCACCGGCGAAAGCACGGCCTGCGCGCACAAATACGCAGCCATTTCGTTGGCGTCCTTGAGGGGAAAAATGTTGTTTCGACCTCCAAATATCTCACGAACCAGTGCGGTGTCACCTTGCATCATAATAGGAGTTCCGCCTTTCGAGATTCCAGGAAACGGCATCATAATCGCAGCCGCCCGCGCCGGGTGCACCATCGCGTCCGCCTCTTCGAGGGTGGCGGCTGCCATAAAGGTGATCATTCTTTGGTCATCACGAAACCTAAGCGCCCCTAGTACATCTGAAGCGACCTCGGCCATCAGCCCCAAGAAAATCACGTCGCTTGCATCCACAACGCCCTGATTGTCAGCGATGCTGACATTCTCATACGATTCAGCGAGCGCGTTTGCGTAATTTGCGCTTCTTTCAGAAACCGTGATCTGATGCCCGTCTTTTGCGATACCGCGGACCGCAGCGCTGGCAATCGTTCCACATCCAATTACCCCAATGCGCATGCCGCCGCTCCATTTTTCCCTGACAGGCCAAATCAGAAATCTGCTCTCAATTCTCTTTTGCCCGAATAAAACAGTATCCCCAATACCCACTTCCCAATCGAAAGTTCGATTTCTGCATTGTCCGTTGTTTTATCAAGGGCGGCTTTGTCGGCGGCACTGCCGTCATTTGCAACTTCAAGGATACAATCCTCGTGCAAGGTGTGATTCAAGTGGGCGGGAGGACCTGCCCATGTCTGATCCATCCGGTGATGCCAAATGCCAAAGTCATGATCGGCGACAAAGGCTATGGCAGTGACGGGTTCATAGATGCGCTGAATGCACGCAAGATCAAACCCCTTATCCCCCCTCGATCAAACCGGACGGCGCCGAGGCACTAATCCAAAACGGTGTACAAGCAGCGTCAAAAGGTGGAAAACATGTTCGCAAGGCCGAAGGACTGGCGGCGTATAGAAACCGGATATGACCGATGCGCCCATACCTTCAGGCCGGCAATCTGTATCGCGGCATCGGTCTTCTTCTGGATCAATCAGTGAGTCCTGACCCCTAGGCGTTTTCCATGGCCATTGAGGATGCGTTTTCGAGCAGCGCTATCAGGCCGCCGATATTGGACTTTCCGAGAATTTCGGCAATCGCCTCTTCATGTGCCCTGACCTTGGGGCGCAGCCTTTCGAGCAGTGCAAGACCGCGATCGGAAATATAGACAAGGACGCGCCGCTGGTCTTCCGGGTCTGCGGCCCTGTGGACCAGGCCGACAGAAACCATCCGGTCGAGCATCTTGGTCAACGCCGGGTGATTCATCAATACGGTATTGGCAAGTTCGCCCATCGAGCGTCCGGACTGACTGCCAAGCTCTTCAAGCACGCGCCATTGTTCGACGGACACGCCTTCTTTCTGTAGCCGGACTTCGAGCTTGTTGTGCACAAAGCGGTGAACCTTGGCTATCAGATAAGTGAATTGATCCTGTTGCAATTTAGTGGGCACCGAACTTGTTCAAATTATTGTTTGCGGCGTCATCGTGGCGCCGGGCGCCACAGTTGCGTCGAACTGCTTTTTAGCATAATATTCTTGACTTGGAAAATGAATTTAGGCGTTTTAACCCGAAAGTAGAACCCGGCGCCGTGGAAACGATATTGAAAAGCGGGCAGTTTCGCACGGATGATATCTGCAAATGGACGCTGCCTGGCGATGTCAGGGACGTGCCAGCCGAACCGCGTGAGCATGTCGCGGCAGTGCTTGTGCCAATGAGCGGCTCGGCGGGAATTTGGGGACCATCCTGCATTTCCTGCGCTCAGCTTGCCATTGCCGAGGTCAACAAACGCGCCGGTGTGAACGGCAAGCGGCTGGTGCCGCTGTTTCTCGATTCCGACGACTCGCGTGCGAGTGCCCTGGACCGCGAGATTTCACAGCTTCTCCAGGAAGGTAAGATCAGCGCCATTGTCGGCATGAGTGTCAGCTCGGTGCGGCAGAAACTCAACAAGATCGTTGCCGGGAAAATCCCCTATATCTACACCCCGCTCTACGAGGGCAACGAGCACACGCCAAATGTCTACACGATCGGGGAGACCCCGGCCGACCAGTTGCAGCCCGCGATAAGGCATTTGTCGAATATGCTGCGGGTCAGGCGCTGGGCCCTGATCGGCAACGACTACGTGTGGCCGCGTGCATCGCATCATGTCGCCAAGCAGAGTATTGCCGATACTGGCGGTGAGGTCACATTCGAGGGCTACGTGCCGTTTGGCCTTGAAAACGCCGAATGGCTGGTTGAACGGATAGAGCGAACAAAGCCGGATATCATACTGTTATCATTGGTCGGCCAGGATTCCGTCGAGTTCAACCGGGCGTTTGGCCAGATGGGCCTGGATTCGCGGATATTCCGGTTCTCGACGGCGATTGAAGAAAACATTCTGCTGGCGACCGGTGCAGAAAACACCAAGAGGCTGTTTACTGCCTCGTCCTATTTCGCCGCGCTGCCGACACCGGAAAACGAATCCTTCAAGGCGCGCTACAAGAACGCCATACCCCATGGCTGTCCTCCGGCGCTGAATTCACTGGGGCAGTCCCTTTACGAGGGCATCCATTTTTATGCCGCGTTGCGCGAGCATCAAGCGAGACGATCAAACGGTCCGATCCGCTACAACAGCGTTCGGGGCGGGACATATTTTTCCAACGACAGGAAGGATATGACCATCTACCTGTCTCGTGCCGACGGGCATAATTTCTCCATCCTGGACAAGCTGGCCTAACGCGTCCTGTTTCTGCGGCACCGGTCATTACGGCCTGGTCTGCGCATTGTGCGTTTGCCGTTCTGCGTACCGGTGGCAGCAGGCGTGGCCGGCACCCAATCCGCTTTATCTGCAACTACCGGCCGACCGGTCCGGGCGACTGCCAGAGCAGCGCGCATTCCGCCAATCGAAAATAAAGCTTGAATTGGAAAATAAACTGGACTAAATGTTTTCCAATTCAAGTATCCGGGTTTGCCGGGATAGCCATTCGATGGGAGGCCGACTTGTACTGGATCGCTGCTGTTATCGTGCTCGTTATCGTCGCTGCGCTCATAATTCTTGTTCTCGGCAGGTTCTATGTGAAGTCGACGCGCGATACAGCGCTGATCCGCACCGGCGCCGGCGGGCGCCGGGTGGTTGTCGATGGCGGTGCCCTCGCATTTCCGTTTCTGCACAAGATCGACCGCATAAGCATGCGCTCCATGCGGCTTGGCGTCGAACGATCCGGAAACGAATCGCTGATCACATCGGACCGGTTGCGTGTCGATCTGGAAATGGAATTTCACATTCGCGTAGAACCGACCGAAGGCGGGATCGCCGCTGCCGCCCAGGCGATCGGCTCCAAGGGAAATCGTCCAGAGGAAATGCAGTCGCTGCTTTCCGGCAAGCTGATCAGCGCGGTGCAGGCCGAGGTGGCGCTGCGCACGATGGACGGGCTGCACGAGGACCGTAGCGGATTTACCTCGGCGGTGGCCGAACGTCTGCGGGCAACGCTGGCGCAATCCGGCCTGATGATCGAGGCGGTCTCCGTCACCAGCCTGGACCAGACGCCATTTTCCGCCCTAGACGACAACAACGCCTTTAACGCCGTGGGGATGCGCCGGCTTGCAGAACTGGTGTCGGAAAACCGCCTGGCGCGCGTCAATGTCGAGGCTGATACCGACATCGCCATCCGCAAGCGCCACCTGACGCAGGCCAAGGAACGTTTGCAGATCGAGCAAGAGCAGGAAGAAAGCGAGATCGCCAAACGCCTCGATCTCGAGCAGCAACGGATACGCGCCGATGTCGAGGTTGAGACCGCGCGAACGAAATCGGGACTGTTGACCGAAGAGGCCCGCATCGAGCGGGACCGCAGTATCAAGCAGGCAGAAATTGAGCGCGACCTGCATCTCAGAAAACGCGAGATGGAGGCGCTGACCGAGGTCGAGACGCGCAAGCTCGATAACGCGATCATCGTTGCAGCCAAGCGCGGGGAGGAAACCCTCGAGCAGGCCAAGGCCGAAACAACCAGAAAATCGATCATCGAGGCCCAGGAATCGGTGCAGACCGCAAAAGAGGTTGCCGCCGCCGAAAGGGCCCGCAAACTGGCATTGCTGAAGGCCGAACAGGATGCAGCGGTTGATGACACGAAAATCGCCGCACAGGTGTCGACCATACGGTCGCTGGCCAAGGCGGAAAGCGAAGCTACAGCAACGCGCGGCAAGGCAGAACGCGAACGCCTGATTGCCGAGGCTGAAGGCCGCAAGGCTGCAATCGCCGCCGAGAACACGCAAAGCGAACCGGTGCTCCGGAACCGCGTCGAAATGCACAAGCTCGACCGCCTTCCCGAAATCATGACCCAGATGATGAAGCCGGTCGAGAAGATCGATTCCATCCGGATCAATCAGATGTCCGGCTTTGGTGGCGGTAATGGCGGTGCCCAGGGCGGCGACGTTTCGCCTTTCAACCAGGCGCTTGAATCGATCCTGGGCATGTCGGTGCAACTGCCGATGATGAAGAAGATCGGTGACGAGATCGGCATGGATTTCGATGTGCAGACAGCCGGGCGGACAGCCGATGCAGCTGGCCGTTCGGTTGCGGCAACGCAGCCGAGAAAACCGAAATAGTCGACGCAAACGTTTATCAACGGGAGGAAGAACTACCATGCGTATTCAAAGACGGAATTTCCTAAAAGGCACGGCAGCGCTTGCAGCCGGCTCCGTGGCGATGCCCGCACTGATTGGCCGTTCCCTGGCCGCCGACAAGATCAAGCTTGGTTCGATCCTGGATACATCCGGCATCTTTGATGCCTACGGCAAACCCATGGACATGGCGATGCAGCTCGCGGTCAGCGAGATCAACAAGGGCGGCGGACTTCTCGGTCGTGAAATCGAGACGATTTCCTACGACACCCAGTCGGACATGGCGCTCTACACCCAGTACGGCCAGCAACTGGCCCGCCGCGACAAGGTGGACGTCGTTCATGGCGGCATCCTGTCGGCTTCGCGCGAGGCCATTCGCCCGACGCTGCGCAAGGCAAACACACTGTATTTCTACAACGTCCTTTACGAGGGCGGTGTATGCGACCGCAATATTGCGATCACCGGCGTCACGCCGGCACAGCAGGTCGAGGTCCTGGTTCCCGCTGCGATCAAGAAATGGGGACCGAAGATCTATATCCTGGCCGCCGACTACAATTACGGGCAGATCACCGCGCGCTGGATGCAGAAATATGCCCAGGAAGCGGGCGGCGAAGCGATCGCTGTCGATTTCTTCCCGCTCGACGTATCCGATTTCGGTTCGACGATTGCCAAGATCCAGACAGCGTCGCCGGATATCGTGGTTTCGGCTCTGGTCGGCGGTGCCCACCTGTCATTCTACCGCCAGTGGGCGGCTGCCGGCATGAACACCAAGATCCCGATGGCGTCATCAACGCTGGCGATCGGCAACGAACACAAGGTGCTGACGCCGGAAGAAGGCAACGGCATCATGGTCGCCTTCAACTACTCGCCCGAAATTGCCTCCCCTGCCAACAAGGCATTCCTTGAGGCGTGGGGCGGCATGTATGGCGACACGAGCGCGATCCATGAAATCGCGGTCTCCAATTACCAGGGTGTGCACCTTTGGGCCGAGGCGGTGAGGCGGGCCGGTTCGATTGACCGCATGGCCGTCATCGAAGCCATTGAAGACGGCCTGTCAATCGACGGACCGGGTGGCAAGGTGACGATGGATGCAAAAACCCATCACGCCGTTCTCGACGTTCACCTGATGGAGATCAACGGGCAGAAGCTCGACGTTGTCGAGCGGTTCGAACAGCGTCAGCCGATCGATACGCAGGCGGTCTGCGACCTGTCTGCCAATCCCGACGACACGACGCAGTACGAGATCAAGATCTGATCCGATTGCACAACGCCGGGCTTTCAGACCTGGTGTCCTCCCGGCGCCCGTGATGCAGGCACTGCGCCCGTGTCACGGGTCCGGGGACGGATCCGGCCGGCTAAACCGGGCCGGTGAAAACGACAACAACGAAGACCATCTTTACTGGAAGGGCGTGACACCATGGATCTGGCAGCGGTCATCGCAATCGAAGTTGTCTATTCGGTAGCGTTCCTCGTGCTGATCAGCGTCGGCCTGGCGGTGGTTTTCGGAATGATGCGGGTCATCAACCTGGCCCATGGCGAATTCATGATGCTCGGAGGCTACGCAGCCATTGTCGCGGTCGGTCACGGTATCAATATCTACATCGCCATGCTGGTCGTTGCGCCGTTGGTAGTCGGCATCATCGGCATCATCATCGAACGGCTGGTGATACGCCACCTCTATGGCCGATTGATCGACACCATGCTGGCAACGTGGGGCCTCAGTCTCTTTCTCGTCGGTTTTGCAACCATGATTTTCGGCAATACCACGACCGGCATCTCGCCGCCGATTTCCGGCTTCTCGCTCGGCAGTTACCAGGTCAACGGCTACAATTTTTTCATCATCCTGGTAACGGCGGTCATCATCGCCGCCATGTATGCCATCCTGTCCTACACACGGCTCGGGCTGGTTGCCCGCGGCACCATGCAGGGCGCCGACATGGCTTCGGCGCTGGGTTACAATCCCGACCGGGTCTACATGGCGACCTTTTTTGCGGGCTCGGCCCTGACCGGCATGGCAGGCGGCATCCTGGCACCGCTCGTCGGTCTCGGCCCGGCCAGCGGCGCAACCTATATCGCCAAGGCATTCATCACCGTGATATCGGGCGGGGCGTCGGTCATTGCCGGCGTGCTTTCCAGTGCGACACTGTTCGGGCTGATATCGCAGACCTTCACGTTTGCTGCCAGCCCGGTAGTCGGTGAGGTGGCTCTCCTCGTTGCCGCCGTCATACTCCTTCGCCTCCTGCCCCAGGGCATCACCGGCCGGTTTTTCAAGGGGCGCATGTGATGGAGAATTCCGAATTCAAACACGCGGCTACCGTCATGCTGGTCATGATCGTGGCGCTGCTGGTCGCGCCCTCGGTGCTCGAGACGTACACGCTTTCGGTGCTGATCATTTACGGGATCCTCGGGCTCAGCCTTGGCCTTATCTGGGGCTTTGGCGGGATCCTGTGTTTCGGACAGGCGGCGTTTTACGGTCTTGGAGCCTACAGCTACGCCATTTCGGCAATCAATATCGGCGAAAGTTCGCTGCCGTTTATCCTGGGCATTGTCATCCCGTTCGTGTTTGCCGGGGTGCTGGGCGCCATGATGTTCTACGGCCGCCTGTCCGATGTCTATCTCGGCGTCGTGACACTGGTTGTCACGCTGATCTTCTTCAAGTTCATGAACTCCACCGCGGGACCGGAATATGTCATCGGGGCGGCACGGCTCGGCGGGTTCAACGGCATTCCCGGCTTCCAGACCCTGAATGTTCCGGGTCGGCCCGACAGCTATATCTACGACCTGGAATTCTACTACGTCTGCGCCTGTGCGCTGGTGATCGTCTACGGCCTGACGCGCTGGCTATTGGCAAGCCCGTTTGGACGTGTCGCCGTTGCGATCCGCGAAAACGAGCAACGCGTCGAGCTGATGGGATACGATGCCCGCCTGCGCAAGACGGTGCTGTTTGCCATCGGCGGCGGAATTGCCGGTCTGGCGGGAACGCTGTTTGCATCGTGGGCCGAGATCGTCACGCCGGGAATGTTTTCATTGGCGCAGTCCGCGGAGATCATCATCTGGTGCATCGTCGGCGGGCTTGGAACGCTGACCGGCCCTGTCGTTGGTGCGATGATCCTGGCCTATCTGAAATTCCTCCTTGGCCAGCAGTCGCTGATCGACAACGCCATGGTGCTCGGCCTGATCCTGGTGCTGTCGGTCCTGTTCCTGCCGCGCGGCATCGTGCCGACCATCGGGCTGCTGGTTGGCCGCACGTCCATCGGGCGCCGGCGCCGCAAGAGCGGACGCCGGGGCGGGCGGCGGCGCCATGTCAGGGATACGCAGAATGCATAGTGTTCTGGAAACCCGCGACCTTTCGATGCGCTTCGGCGGCGTGACCGCGGTCGACAGCGTCGATTTCAGTCTGGAGCGCAACGAGCTACGCTGCCTGATTGGTCCGAACGGTGCGGGAAAAAGCACGTTCTTCAAATGCCTGACCGGACAACTCAAGCCCAGCGCCGGGCAGATATTCATCCAGGGAGAGGAAACCACCGGCTGGAACCCGCACGGGATTGCGCGACTGGGGATCGGTATCAAGACCCAGGTGCCAAGTGTCATGGACGGGCTCAGCGTTCGTGAAAACATCTGGCTGGCGGCGCATCGCACCCACAACCGGTCAAAGGCACGGCAGCTGACCGAAA
>JAHEGF010000009.1:11218-27944 GCA_024645155.1 Phyllobacteriaceae bacterium
GGCTGGGTCTCGGCGACATTGCCAATTCGCTGGTCGGGCAGTTGTCCCACGGCGAACGCCAGCGCGTCGAACTCGGCATCGTCATTGCAGGCGAACCCTGGCTGATCCTGCTTGATGAACCGGCGGCCGGAATGACCGGCGAGGAAGTGGCGCGCATGGCGGCAATCATTGACGACCTGAACGCCGATGCAGCGATCATCATCGTCGAGCACGACATGCAGTTCATCCAGTCGATCGCCCGCAAGGTCACCGTGTTCAACCAGGGAGCGATCATGGTCGAAGACGACGTTGCCGCGGTGATGGCCAACCGCCAGGTTCGCGACGTCTATCTCGGCAAGAAGGGGCATTAGATGGCTGGCAGCCAGACAATTTTTGAAACCAGAAAGCTGTCTGCCGGATACGGCAAGGTACCGGTGCTGCGCAATGTCGACCTGACGGTTTGCGAGAACGAGATCGTGGGCGTCCTCGGGCATAACGGCATGGGCAAGTCAACGCTCATGAAAACCATCATGGGCTTCATCCCGGCAACAAGCGGGGCGGTGTTGTGGGATGGCGAAGATGTCACCACCGCGGCACCCAACCAGCGTGCCTATGCCGGTTTCGGATACGTGCCGCAGGGGCGGGGGATTTTCCCCAACCTATCGGTGCTCGACAATCTGCGGTTTGCCTTTCAGGACCACGGCGAGGAAACCGAGCAGGACATGCTGGACGTGATCCTCAGGGATTTCCCGCGGCTTACCCGCCTGCTTGATCGCGAGGGCGGTGCGCTTTCGGGCGGAGAACAGCAATTGCTGGCGTTGGCGCGGTGCCTGATGGGCGATCCGGCGCTTCTGCTGCTCGACGAGCCGACGGAAGGAATCCAGCCGTCGATCATCGAGGAAATCATCGAAACGCTGAAAAAGCTGCGCAGGCAGCGCGGTTTGACGATCCTGCTGGTTGAACAGAACTTCGAGTTCATATCGGAACTGTCGGATCGCGTTCTTGTTCTTGAACGCGGTGAGATCAAGGCAGAACTTGATGCCGGGCAGTTGTCCGACACGGCGCTGGTCGAGGAATTCCTCGGATTTGGCGCGACCACCCGCAGCCGGGCATCTGCCCATGCCGGGGATGCGCTTGCGTCTCCTGAACGTTCCCGGCCGCGCGATATTGCGCGCGGCGAGCGCAGCACCTCTTCCATCACATCTGCCGAAAGGCAGGCAGTATTACAGGTGATCCACATGAGCATCAAACGTCCGTCCCTCAAGCAAATGCGTCAGATGGCCGAGCGCATGGGCATGTCGATGAGCGATGAGGAACTGGGCCGTTATCTCAATATCATGGAGCCCTATATCCAGGCCTATGACCGGATCGATGCGTCGCCGGATTTCCTGCCGGCGGTCAAGTATCCGCGCTCTCCCGGCCACCGGCCTTCGGCCGCCGACAATCCCCTGAACGCATGGTACTACAAGACCGACATCAAGGGCGCGGTGGATGGGCCTCTCGCCGGAAAACGCATAGTCGTGAAAGACACCGTTTGTGTAGCCGGCGTTCCGATGATGAACGGTTCATCGATCATGGAAGGCTACATTCCCGAGATCGACGCGACGATCGTAACGCGCATTCTGGATGCCGGCGGAACGATTGCGGGCAAGTCGACATGCGAAAACCTTTGCCTGTCTGGCGGAAGCCACACCAGTGCAACGGGCCCGGTCCACAATCCATACAAACGCGGCTATTCGGCTGGGGGCTCGTCGAGCGGATCGGCTGCCCTGGTCGCGACCGGCGAGGTCGACATGGCAATTGCCGGAGACCAGGGAGGATCGATCCGCATCCCGTCATGCAATTGCGGTGTCTACGGGATGAAACCGACCCACGGGCTGGTGCCCTATACCGGTGTCATGTCGGTTGAACAAACCATCGACCATGTCGGCCCGGTCACGAAAACCGTGGCGGACAATGCACTGTTCCTGGAAGTTCTGGCAGGCGAGGACGGCCTCGACCCGCGTCAGCACAAGCCCAAGGTCTATCGCTATACCGACGCGATCGGCAGGGGTGTCAGCGGATTGCGGATCGGCATCCTCAAGGAAGGATTTCATCGTGCTGAAAGCGAGAGCGATGTCGATGCCAAGGTGCTGGCGGCGGCGGACAAACTGCGCCAACTCGGTGCCCGTGTCGAAGAGGTGTCGATCCCCGAACACAATCTCGGTCCGGATTTCTGGACGGCGATCACGGTCGAAGGCCTGCAGGATTTCATGATGCACGGCAACACGTCGGGCACCAATTACCGCGGCCTGTTCCTGCCTTCGATGGTCGATCACTTTTCAACATGGCGCAACCGGACCGGCGAACTGTCTGCCAGCCTGAAGGTCTGCATGTTCCTCGGCGAGTATTTCCAGACCCAGTACCGCGGCCGCTTTTACGGCAAGGCGCAAAACCTGATGCGGATGCTGGCCGGCAAGTATCGCGAGGCATTCAAATCCCATGATCTGCTGCTGATGCCGACGCTGCCGATGAAGGCACAAAAAATCCCGCCGGCGGATGCACCGGTTGAACTTTATGTGCAGCGTGCCTTCGAGATGGTCAACAACACCTGCCCGTTCAATTCGTCCGGGTTCCCGGCAATGAACGTGCCATGCGGCATGAGCGAGGGACTGCCGATCGGCATGATGCTGGTTGCCGGGAATTATGGCGAGATGACCATTTACCAGGCTGCTGCGGCATTTGAATCAATCGGCGATTGGCGCGCCATGTAGAGGAGTTGAGTGATGACCATCCTGTCGGAATCAATGGCCGGAAAATTGTCGGAGAGTTTTCTTCAGCGCAACGACGCGGTGGATGCGGCCAGCGCGATCATCGCGCCGGTTGATGGGCGGTCCTATGTGTCGGGTGACCGCTCGGTGCCGCTGCGCCGGGTGACAATACCGCAAATGTTTGCCGACACGGTGTCGCGGTTCGGACCCCGCGAGGCTGCGGTATTTCCGCAATTCGGCATACGCTATACCTATTACGACCTTGACCGCGAGGTCGATGCGCTTGCCAGTGGATTTCTCAGCCTCGGCCTTGGCCGCGGTGACCGCATCGGCATCTGGGCGCCAAACCGGCCGGAATGGCTGATCACCCAGTTTGCGACCGCACGCATCGGCCTGATCATGGTCAATATCAACCCGGCCTACCGGTTGTCGGAGCTCGAATATGCGCTCAACAAGGTTGGCTGCAAGGCACTGATTACCGCGGCTTCATTCAAGAAGTCCGACTATATCGGAATGATCAACGAACTGGCGCCGGAACTCCGTTCCTGCGAACCCGGTGCACTTGTTGCGGCAAAGCTTCCGGCTCTGAAAATCGTAATCCGGATGGGCGACGAGGTATCACCGGGAATGTTCAATTTCGACGAGGTCACATCGATAGGCGGACCGGCGCAACAATTGCGTCTCGATGCGATCACGAGAGATCTTGACCCAGACGACCCGATCAACATCCAGTTCACCAGCGGGACGACCGGGTCGCCGAAGGGGGCGACGCTGACCCATTACAATATCGTCAACAACGCAAACTTCACGGCGCGTACAATGGGTTTCGATGAAACCGACCGGTTGTGCATTCCGGTGCCACTTTACCATTGTTTCGGCATGGTGCTTGGAACATTGGGATGTGTCACGACGGGCTCGGCTATGATCTTTCCTGGCGAGGCATTCGAAACGACCTCGACACTGAATACCGTCACCGCCGAGCGCTGTACGGCGCTCTACGGCGTGCCGACGATGTTTGTCGCCATGCTTGATCATCCCGATTTCAGGAAATACGACTACTCGAACCTTAGAACCGGTGTCATGGCCGGTGCACCCTGTCCGATCGAGATCATGCGGCGGGTGGTAAGCGAGATGCACATGCCGGAAGTGACCATCGGTTATGGCATGACCGAAACCAGCCCGTTGTCGTTTCAAAGCAGCATCGACGACGGACTTGAAGACCGGGTGGCAACCGTCGGGCGCATTCACCCCCATGTCGAAGTCAAGATCATTGACGAAAGCGGGCATACGGTTGCCGTGGGAGAACAGGGCGAACTGTGCACGCGCGGCTACTCGGTGATGCGCGGCTACTGGAACGACGACGACAAAACCGGCGAGACCATCGATTCCAGCGGATGGATGCACACCGGCGATCTGGCGACAATCGATTCCCGTGGCTATTGCCGCATAGTCGGTCGCGTCAAGGATATGGTGATCCGCGGTGGCGAGAATATCTATCCGCGCGAAATCGAGGAGTTTCTCTATCGCAATCCGAAAATCGCCGAGGTCCAGGTATTCGGTATTCCGGATGAAAAATTCGGTGAGGAACTGGGTGTGTGGATCGTGCTGCACGAGGGCGAGACCGCGACCGAGGACGAGATACGGTCCTATTGCCAGGGGCAGATCGCCCACTACAAGATCCCGCGTTACATCCGCTTCAAGGATGAATTGCCGATGATGGTCACAGGCAAACCGCAGAAATTTGTCATGCGCGATGCCATGATCGAAGAACTCGGGCTGGACCCGGAAGGATAGCCGAACTTACGGCTGGCGGCAGGTCAGATCCGGAAACCGGGGCGGCCTGAGCCGGATCCTCACAAATCCAGGCGCGGTGCCGCTGCAGCCCTTGACCTGACCGGTGAAATGCTGGCCTAGTTTTCGGCATGGACAGGGCTACCAAAATCGTTCGCGCCTATCTCGATGCAATGGAGGCGCGGGATCTTGATCTGGCGCGCAGCTACCTTGCGCCCGGCTTCCGGATGACGTTTCCCGGTGGCGTGACTTTTCGCAAGCTGGAGGAACTGGTCGAATGGAGCCGCGGACGATATCGCCATGTGCGCAAGGTCTATGGCCCGACAGATGAGGCCGGTTCGGGTGAAAATCCGGTAGTCTACAGCACCGGCACGCTTGAGGGTGAGTGGCCGGACGGCAGCAGTTTTTCAAACATCCGGTTTATAGACCGTTTCGAACTGAAGGACGGCAGGATTGTTGACCAGCAGGTCTGGAACGACCTTGCCGAGCATTTGCAATCAGCGGGCAAAGACTGACGGCCGGGCACAACAATAATGGAGAATGTGTGAAATGGACAAACCTGTGATCGGATTTATCGGTGTCGGGCTCATGGGTCACGGGATGGCGAAGAACATCGTTGAAAAGGGATATCGGCTTGTTGTCATGGGGCACCGGAACCGCGAACCCGTCGACGATCTTGTCTCGCGCGGCGCCACGGAAGCCCAATCGCCCAAGGAGATGGCCCTTGAATGCGACATCATTCACCTGTGCGTGTCCGGCAGCCCGCAGGTCGAGCAGATCATCCGCGGAGCGGACGGGATAATCGCCTCTAAACGCGAGGGCCTGATCGTCATCGATTGCTCGACATCGGACCCGGTCAGTACCCTGCAGCTTGCCGAAGAACTGTCGGCGCAAGGCATGCGTTTTGCCGATGCCCCGCTTTCCAGAACACCGAAGGAAGCGGAGGCCGGTACGCTGGATACGATGGTCGGCGCCGATCCGGAAGTGTTTGCGGCAATCCGGCCGGTACTCGAATGCTGGGCGGGTGTCATCGTTCATCTCGGTCCTGTCGGCCTGGGTCACAAGATGAAGCTCATCAACAATTTCATCGCCATGGGATATGCGGCGCTTTATTCAGAGGCACTGGCGATTGCGCGCAAGTCGGGGCTGACAGCCGAGCAGGTCAACTCGGTGATTGCTCCCGGCCGCCTGTCAAACGGCTTTTACGAGACCTTCATGAAATGGACGCTCGAGCGCGACGAAAACGCCCATCGCTTCACTGTCACCAATGCCCACAAGGACATGCGCTACATGGCGAACATGGCAAATGCGGCCGGTGCGACGAACCCGATACAGTCGGTTGTCAAGAACCACCTTGCCTCGATGGACGCGATGGGAAATGGCGACAAGTACTTGCCGATGCTTGCGGATTTCATCGCCGCCATGAACGGCCTGCCGGAAACCGGCAAACGTTAGCCGCCGCCGGCCGCCAGCGCGCTGCATTCGGGAACCGGTGATGTCACCTTGCCTTCGGTAAAGTAGCGCACGATATTTTCCACCATCAGGTCACCCATCGCCTGGCGGGTTTCCTCGGTGGCGCTGCCGACATGGGGTAGCAGGACGACGTTGTCCATCGTGAATAACTGCTTCGGCACGTCAGGCTCGTATTCGAAAACGTCGAGACCGGCGGCGCCAAGCCTGCCGTCCGAAAGCGCCTTGACCAGTTCGGGCTCATCGACAACCGAACCGCGGGCGATGTTGATCAGCGTTCCTTGCGGACCGAGTGCATCGATCACCTCGCGGTTGACGATATGGCGCGTCTCGGACCCGCCCGGCGTGATGGCGATCAGGTAGTCGACCGCCTTCGCCATGTCTGCAAGTTTGTCATAATACGTGTATGGCAGATGCGGCTTGGCGCTGCGCGAATGATAGGAGATATCACAATCGAATGCCTTGAGCTTGCGGGCTATGGTCTCGCCTATGCGCCCCATTCCAAGGATGCCGACCGGCTTGCCTTCGATCGACTGCGTCAGCGGCGCGCTGCCAAACCCGCTCCATTTGCCTGCCCGTACATAGGCATCGTCACGCACCAGCCGGCGCGAGACCGCCAGCAGCAGCATGATGGCGGTGTTGGCAACGTCGTTGTTGAGAACATTTGGCGTGTGGGTGACAATTATCCCGCGCGATGCGGCGGTTTTGGCATCGATCGCATCATAGCCGACACCGTAGCAGGATATGACCTTCAAATTCGGCAGGCGCGCCATGATTTCACTGGGCAGGCCGTCATGACCGTTGGTCGCGACCGCCTGGATGGCGTCTGCATGCCTGTCGAGAAATTGATCCCAATCGTCGATTTCGCTGCCACGATGAACGGTACAGATCTTTTCGAGCGCATCCATGGTGCGCGGTGTGGCGCCGCCTATCAGGAGAAGTTCAGGTTTCATTTCGATCTCCAAAATCAGGTGTCGGCTTTTACGGTCTGGCGCTGAACGCCAAGGCCGTCAATGCCAAGCTCCATGGTATCACCGGCTTTCAAATAGACCGGTTCCGGTTTCATGCCCATGCCCACTCCAGGCGGTGTACCGGTGGAAATGACGTCGCCCGGATGCAGGGTGAACAACTGCGAAAGATGCTCGATGATCTGCGCGACCGTGAAAATCATTGTCGCGGTATTGCCGGTTTGCATGCGCTTGCCGTTGACATCAAGATACATGGAAAGCGACTGCGGATCGCCGACTTCGTCGCGCGTTACGAGCCACGGGCCGGTCGGGCCAAACGTGTCGCAGGACTTTCCCTTTGTCCACTGGCCGGTCAGTTCGGACTGGAATTTTCGCTCCGACACGTCATTTATGACGCAGTAGCCGGCGACATGATCAAGCGCTTCGGCCTGCGACACATACTTTGCCTTCTTGCCGATGACGACGCCAAGTTCGACTTCCCAATCGGTTTTTGTCGAACCGCGCGGAATGACAACATCGTCATTGGGGCCGACAATCGCCGAGTTTGCCTTCATGAAAAGGATCGGGTGTTTTGGCAGCGGCAGATTCGATTCCGCAGCGTGATCGGCATAGTTGAGACCAATGCACATGAATTTGCCGATATTGCCAACACAAGGACCGATCCGCTGGCCTTCGGGAACCTTGGGCAGCGAGGCCGGATCAAGCGCGGCAATGGCTGCTAGCGAGCTTTCCGACAGGGCGGCGCCATCGATGTCGTTTAACGTGCCGGAGAGGTTGCGGATATTGCCATCGGCGTCGATGAGTCCCGGTTTTTCAGCGCCGGGATTTCCAAAACGGACGAGTTTCATGTCTTATTCCTTGGTTATCGTGTCAGTGATTGTCGCGGGGTATGTGTTTTTTTGCAATCGAGCGGTATTTGTCGGCGCCGCGCAGAACCATGCCGTCTGAAAGCGGCTCCACTTTTTCGCGGAAATACTGCTGCCAGGGCGAATGGCTTTCGGGTATCGGGTAGCCACCTGATTTTTTCAGCGCGGCACGGCGCGCTTCAATTTCGGCGTCCGGAACAAGCATGTTTGCGGTGCATTTTTTCAGGTCGATGCGGACCATGTCGCCGGTCTTGAGAAGGGCGAGACCGCCGCCGGCGGCTGCTTCCGGCGAGGCGTTGAGGATCGACGGCGAACCGGACGTTCCCGATTGCCGTCCGTCGCCGACACAGGCGAGTTCGTTGATGCCCTTCTTGATGAGATAGCTGGGCGGGCGCATGTTGACGACCTCGGCGGCTCCCGGATAACCGATCGGTCCGGCGCCACGCATGAACAGGATGCAATGGGCGTCGATCTTCAGTCTCGGGTCATCGATACGCTTGTGAAAATCCTCCGGCCCGTCAAAGACGATGGCGCGGCCTTCAAAGGCGTTCCTGTCTTTCGGATTGGACAGGTACCGCTTCGTGAATTCCTCCGATATCACACTGGTCTTCATGATTGCCGAGTCAAACAGGTTGCCCTTCATGTTGATGAAGCCTGCTGATTTCCTGATCGGTTTGCCGACCGTTTTGATGACATCAGGGTTCCCGCTTTGCTGCCCCGTGCAATTGGCGCCCATCGATTTGCCGTTGACGGTCACCGCATTTTCATGGGGCAGCAGTCCTGCCCTGATCAATTCGCCGACAACTGCGGGAACGCCGCCGGCGCGGTGGAAATCCTCGCCAAGATATTCGCCTGCCGGCTGGAGGTTCACGAGCAGCGGAATCTTGTGTCCGAGTTTCTGCCAGTCGTCATTGTTGAGCGCGACGCCAAGATGGCGGGCTATCGCGTTGAGGTGGATGGGCGCGTTGGTCGAGCCGCCGATTGCCGAGTTGATGACAATGGCGTTTTCGAAGGCCTTCCGCGTCATGATGTTGGACGGCTTGAGGTCCTCCCAGACCATCTCGACGATGCGCTTGCCGGTGGCGTAGGCCATTTGGCCGCGCTCGCGATAGGGCGCGGGTATGGCGGCGGAACCGGGAAGCTGCATGCCGAGCGCCTCGGCCATCGAGTTCATGGTCGTGGCGGTACCCATGGTGTTGCAGTAACCGGTGGAGGGGGCCGATGAGGCGACAAGATCCATGAACCCGTCGTTGTCGATTTCACCGGCGGCGAGCAGTTGCCGGGCCTTCCAGACAATCGTGCCCGACCCGGTGCGCTGGCCGCGATACCAGCCGTTTAACATGGGGCCGACCGAAAACGCGATTGCCGGAATGTTGACAGTGGCCGCCGCCATCAGCAGCGCAGGGGTTGTCTTGTCGCAACCGATATTGAGCACAACGCCGTCGATCGGGTAGCCGAACAGGGTTTCCACCAGCGAGAGATAGGCAAGGTTGCGGTCGAGCATCGCGGTCGGCCGTTTGCCGGTTTCCTGTATCGGATGGACAGGGATCTCGATGACGGTTCCGCCGGCGGCAATGACCCCGTCGCGCACACGCTTGGTCAATTCGATGTGGTGACGGTTGCAGGGCGAAAGATCGGACCCGGTCTGCGCGACGCCGATGATCGGCTTGTTCGATTGCAGTTCCTCGCGCGTCAGACCGTAGTTCAGGTAGCGTTCCAGATACAGCGCGGTCATTTCCGGATCTGCCGGATTGTTGAACCAGTTGCGTGATCTGAGGTCTTGCGGTTTGGTCTTCTTGCGGGCCATGGTGATTACCTGACTGGTTGTAAGTGGCTGATATGCATCGGGTTTGGTGCGCCGATGCTGCTGGTGACAAGTCCCTGATTGCTGTCACGGCGCGGGTCCATCAGTTGCCGCCCGCCGGTGACAGGTCTTCTTCGATATAGATCTTGATGATGTCGTGGAAACTGGCCTCGGCGGCAAACCCGAGTTCGGTGGCGCGAACCGGGTCGAAATTGCGCGGCCAATTGCTGACAATCGAAATGATCGCCTCGTTGGGTTCGCTGTGGATCAGCTTGACAACGTCATTGCCGGCAATCTCGCGAAGGGCTTCGATCTGCTCTGCCACTGTGCACGAGACACCCGGCATGTTCAGGCTGCGTCTCGCGCCGAGGCGCGCGGTGTCGATGGCTGCAGCATGGGTCAGAAAACCGGCCGCCGAACGCGGCGAAGCATGCCAGTGGCGCACGTCTTGCGAAACAGGCAATATGGCCTCCTTGCCATTCAGCGGTTCCCGAATAATACCGGAAAAGAACGACGACGCTGCGAGATTGGGCTTGCCGGGGCGGACACAGATGGTCGGCAGGCGGATCGAAATGCCGTCAACCATGCCCTTGCGGGAATAGTCGGAAACCAAAAGTTCGGTCATTGCCTTCTGGGCGCCGTAGGATGTTTGCGGCGCGCACAGGAATTCGTCGCCGATCCTGTCCGGGAACGGTGCGCCGAAAACCGCGATCGATGAGGCGAACACGAAGCGCGGGACATAAGTGCCGCCGCTTTCCTCGTGGCGTTTACGCAGTGCCTCGAGCAGGCGCCATGATCCGCGCGCGTTGATGTTCCAGCCCTTGTCGAAATCGGTTTCGGCCTCGCCGGAGACGATAGCGGCCAGGTGGAAAACGATGTCGGGAAGGAGAGCGGCAAGGCGGTCCGCCTCGGCGGGGTCGCCAATATCGCCGGTGATCGCTTCAACAGGTACCGGACCTGGTGGGGACTTTGCCTTGAAGATATCGTGCAAAACCAGTGCGGAAATTTCTCCCGATGGCAATCCCTTGCCGGCAAGACGGGCGGCGAGTTTCTGGCCGATCATTCCGGCACCGCCGATTATCAGCACTTTCATGGCGTGTTTCCCGGCGTCACCATCATGTCAGACCATTGGTGTCTTTGAGTTCCAGATAAATGCCCGAGTGGTCGATTTCGGCGCCGTCCAGTTCATCGACGAAGCGGTTGAAACGTGCCTGCATCTGTTCGGTCAGCGGCAAAGTCAATCCGGCATTGCGCGCTTCTTCAAGCGTATTGTTGAGGTCCTTGAGGTGCAGACGGGAGAAGCCGCCCGGCGTGAAGTTTCCGGTCGTCATGCGCTGGCCGTGCTGTTGAAGGATGACGGAATCGGCAAATCCGCCCTTGAGCGCATCGCGGATCGCCGCCGGGTCGGCCCCACCCTTTTCTGCGAGCAGCATTGCTTCTGCAACCGCACCGATGGTGATCGCGACAATTGCCTGGTTGGCGAGCTTGGCCAACTGACCGGCACCGTCAGGTCCGACACGGACGGGACGGCCCATGGCCTTGAGTATTTCCACAGCGCGGCTGTAAACTTCCTGGTCTCCACCGGCCATGATTGCCAGAGTTCCGGCCTCGGCGCCCTTGGTGCCGCCCGACACCGGCGCATCGATATGGCCGATACCCATTTCCCGGAGCCTGCCGGCGTGGGCGCGTGCTTCTGCCGGGCGTATCGAGCTCATGTCGATCACCACCGAACCGGCTTTGAGGGCATCGGCGACTTCGTGCGCAAACAACAAGTCACTAACGGCGGGGCCATCCGAAAGCATGGTGATGACGAAATCCGCCTCGGCGACGGCATCAGCGGCTGCCGGGAAGGCTGTAATGCCCGATGGGATCAGCGCCTCGGCCTTGGCCGGTGTTCTGTTCCAGGCTGCGACCGGGAACCCGGCCGCGGCAATATTGAGCGCCATCGGCGCGCCCATCAGGCCGGTTCCAAGAACCGATACGTTCTTCAGCATTTGCTATCTGGCTCCCATGTCTTTGCAGCCGGTCAAACCGCTGATCTTTGTGCCGCCATTGCCGGTGACTGCGGGTTGCGGTCATTTTTGTTCATTGTTGCGTGTTCGGCACTTTTTTCCCTCACGATCTGCACATGACGCGTTATCGCCACATGGCACGCAGCAACGTCACGGTTGAGGGCTGCCTGCAGGATCGCCGCATGCTCGCCAATGGTCTCGCTGCGAAACCCTGCCGAGCTTAGCCCGGCGACAACCTGCTGGCGGAACTGCTCGTAGATATTGCGGTAGGTATCGCGCAGTGCGCCTGACGGGCAGGCAGATAGCAGGGTTTCATGGAACTCCCAGTCGACCCGCGTCCATATCTGCAGATAGGGTTCAATGGCGTCGGCCAGTTTCATTTTCTGCTCTATGTGAACGAGCTTGTGGTGCACGGCATTGAGACGGGCTTCCCATTCGACATCGCCATTGATGATTGACTGCCGTGCGCCTTCGCACTCCAGAAGAATGCGCAGTTCCATCAATTCGAGAAGATGCCGCTGGCTGGTTTCCGGTACGTTGAACCCACGCTGTTCTTCCTGGTGCAGCAATTTTTCGTGGCTCAGCCTCAGCAGTATCTCGCGCAAGGCGCTGGCGCTGATCTTATGGGTTTGGGCCAACTGGGCGGGGCGCAGTTTCTCGCCCGGCTTGAAATCGCCAGACATCAGTTGCGCCCTGATCGAACGGTAGACAGAGCCGGGATTTGACGCCGTCGCCATATCGAGCGGATCGGTCATGAGAATCCTCCGGTTTGCCCTTTCCTACGACTATGGTCGAAAACAACAATATCGCAAAATTTTGAGAAAACAAACAATTTCAAAAACTTCAAAAAATTTAAATGTGCTTGATGGACGATCCATCGCTTGCTAGGGTTAAAGGGCTGCATGGAGGATGTGGCAACCAACAATCGGGATTCAGGCGTCGTTGCCACAAAAATTCTGGGAGGAATAACAATGAAAATCTTGAAAGTGCTTCTTGCGACCACCGCTGCTTCGTTGGTGTTTGCGTCGGCTGCCGCAGCCGAGACCACCAATCTTCGCATCCAGACCCACTATGCGCCGGAAACGCCCTCGGGCAAATTGGCTGCAGAATACATCGACGACATTCAGACAATGTCAAATGGTGAAATCCAGGTGGAGATGTTCTATTCCTCATCGGTCGTCAAATCGGTGGAGACCTTTGATGCCGCTGCAACCGGCATTCTCGACTGCGACATGACCGGTGGCGCTTACCAGACAGGTAAAAACCCGGCGTTCCAGTTTGTTGGCGATATCATGGGCGGTTACGATACGCCTTACCAGCAGTTGTCATGGCTGTACTATGGCGGTGGCCTGGAAGCTGCGCAAAAGCTGTACAACAAGTTCGACATGGAACTGATCGGATGGTGGGTCTACGGACAGGAATCCCTGTCGTCGTCCAAGCCGATCCGCAATGTCGCCGATTTCAAGGACTGGAAATTCCGTTCGCCTCCGGGCATGGAAACCAAGATCTTCGAAAAGCTCGGCGCCAAGCCGATCGTGATGGATTTCACTGAAATCTTCACGGCGCTTGAATCAGGCATCATCGATGGTGCCGATGCTTCGGGTCTTGCCAACAATGTCGGTCTTGGCCTTTACGACATCGTCAAGCACGCAAACTACCCGGGCTTCCATTCAATGCCGTCTGATCACCTTGCCTGCAACAAGGCAAAGTTTGACGCGATGCCGGCCAACCAGCAGCGCATCATGAAGGTTGCCATGCAGGCGCTGGCCCTGAAAACGGCCCTGACGTTCGAGAAGAAGAACGCGGAAGCCGCTGCCGAACTGAGGGCCAAGGGTGTCAACCTCTATGCCTGGACACCTGAGGAGCTTCAGAAATTCCGCGATGCCGCACAGGCTGCGTGGGGCGATTTCGCAACCACGCCGGAAGCCAAGGACCTGGTCGAGGCGCATCTGAGCTATCTGCGCAAACTCGGTCTTGCGAAGTAACGCCTGTTGTTACGCGGGCGGTCCGGCAGGTAATGCCGGGCCGCCTGGTCCTGCTTCCGTTATCCGCCTGTAACCGTGGAACACCGGCATGATTGAACATGAGCGCACTGGTCCGGTCGACGAACTGACCTGGTCTTTCAGCCGCGTGGCGATGTGGGCACCGGCATTCATTGTCGCGATCATCACCTACGAAGTCATCATGCGGTACCTGTTCTTCAGGCCAACGCTATGGGTCAACGAAATGTCGCTGTGGGTTGGCGGGTTCGTCTATGTGACGGCCGGCCTTTATGCGATGCAGCAGCGCAGTCACATACGTATATTCGTCATTTACGACATCGCCCCGCAATGGCTTCGCAGGGTCTTTGACCTGATGTCGACATTATGCGTCATCATTTTTGTTTTCGCCGTTATCTGGGGCGGTTTTGGTGAGGCAAGCGCCAAGTTCTGGCGCTGGGAAACATTCGGCACGGCATATGATCCGCCAATCCCCGCGACCAACAAGCCGCTGATACTGGTGACGCTTCTTGTTCTGGCACTGCAGGCCGTTTCCAACCTCATCCGCGACTGGCCGGGAGCCGCGTGGGTCCGCAAATCATTCGATATCCTGTCTGTCCTGCTCATCGTGACGCTTTCTGCAGTTGTGGTCCCGGTGTTGGTGGCAACCGGCGAGGGTGCTCCGGTTGTGCCGATGCACTGGCGCGTGGGCATTGGTCTGGCGCTGCTGATAGCAGTGGCCCTTGTTGTTTATGGTCTGTGGCGTGATTTCAACAAGACACCGGTTCCCGAGTTTCACTCCAGCGATCCGTCACAGGAAGTCGACCTGCCGGATGAAGTCCTGAGCGGCAACCCGCCGAGAAATACCGACTGAGGGGGCGGGCGCGATGGACATAGGCACAATCTCCTACGTCTTGCTGATTGGCATGTTCCTGCTGCTGGCAATCGGCATGCCGCTTGGTTTTGCCTCCGGCTTTCTTGCCGTGCTGGTCATGGTGATGAAGTTTGAGCCATCCCTTCTTGTCGCGCCCTGGACTTTCGGCGACGGGCTTTTGACGCGGTCATTCGGGTCCGGCCCGATGAACATACTGGCTCAAAGATTGTATGGCATCACGACGAACTATGTCCTGATTTCCGTGCCGTTGTTCATTTTCATGGCAACGCTGCTGGAGCGATCGGGCATTGCCCGCGACATGTACACATCGCTCAACATGTGGATGTCGCGGACGCGGGGCGGCATTGCCGTCGTCACGGCTCTGATGGCGATCGTCATGGCCGCAATGTCGGGCATTATCGGTGGAGAGGTCGTCCTTCTCGGCCTGATCGCGCTGCCGCAGATGCTGCGCCTAGGTTACAATCAGAACCTCGCCATCGGAACGATCTGCGCCTCGGGCTCGCTTGGCACGATGATCCCGCCTTCCATCGTCCTGATATTCTACGGCCTGATTACCGAGACATCGATCCATGCGCTGTTCAAGGCGGCATTCCTGCCCGGCTTCATGCTTGCCGGTTGCTACATCATATACATCCTGGTGCGCACCCGGATGAACCCCGAACTGGCACCGCTGCCTGATCCATCGGAAAACGATCTCGACGGTGCACAGAAACTGAGCCTGGGTTCAACGGTACTGGTGCTGCTTGCAGGCGTATTCTCTGCCATTATCGTGGCACGCTACATTTTCCTGCATACGATCGGGACGATCGAGGAAGACACCTGGTTCCAGGAAATATCAACGCTCTACACCTACGTGCCGCTCGCTCTCGCCAGTTTTGCCTATCTGGGGCTCTTTGTCGGCCGGGAGAAAACCGCCGAAGCCTGGGACAAGAGCAAGGGAATGGTGGCGCCACTGTTCATCGTCTTTATCGTCCTGGGCTCGATCTATGGGGGAGTCACCGGAATTACCGAAGCTGCCGCAATGGGATCGGTCGCCGTTCTGGTGCTGATCATATTGCGCGGCGAATTTACAATGACTTTGTTGCGCGAAGCGTCAATGCGTACATTCAAATCGACGGGAACCATCATCTGGGTGACATTCGGTGCCACGGCGCTGGCCGGTGCCTACACGATCGCCGGTGGCCCGACCTATGTCGCCAACCTGATCGTCGGCTACGAATTGCCTACACTGGGCGTTCTGCTGGTGATGATGGTGATATTCCTCGTTCTCGGCGCCTTCATGGACTGGACCGGCATCGTGCTTCTGGTCATGCCGGTATTCCTGCCAATCGTTTTGAAGCTCCCGATCGAGGAAATCGGCGTTTTTGCACCGCTGGTCGATGCACGGAGCTTCGTGTCGGTGTGGTTCGGCATATTGTTCTGCGTCAACATGCAGGTGTCGTTCCTGTCGCCGCCTTTCGGACCGGCGGCCTTTTATCTGAAGTCGGTCGCGCCGCCGCATATCACGCTGCCGGACATTTTCCGCGGATTCTTGCCGTTTATCGGAATCCAACTGCTTATACTCACATTGATCCTGTTCTTTCCCGAATTGACCATGGTCTTCAGTGGGGGATAGGAGCGCGCGCGGCAAATGGCGGCCATCACTGAAATAGAGACCGGGTTTTACCGTTTGCCGCTTGCCGAAGTGCTGGTTGACGCCATGCACGGCTCGCATGAGGCATTCGAGATAATCACGACCGTCGTTCGCGATTCCGACGGCGCAACCGGTGTCGGCTACACGTTTACCGGTGGACGCAATGGCGGCGCGATTTACGATGTAGCGTCACGGGAGATCCCGGGACTTGTGACCGGCGAAGATGCCGATGCGATCGAACGGATTTGGCAGAAGGTCTGGTGGGCGCTGCATTATGGCGGGCGCGGCGGGCCGACGGTGCTTGCCCTATCTGCGCTCGATACTGCACTTTGGGACCTGAAGGCCAAGAAAGCGGGATTGCCGCTTTGGAAACTGCTGGGCGGGTACGATCCAAAAGTTCCCTGCTACGCGGGCGGCATCGACCTGCATCTGACGCCCGACGAATTGCTTGAGCAGTCGCGGCGGAATTTCGATCGCGGTTTTCGCGCCATCAAAATGAAGGTCGGGCGTGAAAATCTTGCTGATGACGTCGCCAAGCTTTCTGCCATGCGCGAGCATTTCGGCGATGCATTTCCGCTG
>JAHEGF010000150.1 GCA_024645155.1 Phyllobacteriaceae bacterium
TAGGCGACGTTGTCGAGAACATTGAGATGCGGAAACAGCGCATAGTCCTGAAAAACGGTATTGACGTTGCGCCGGTAGGGCGGCACGCCCTCTGCAGTTTCACCAAAAATCTCGATATGCCCGTTCGTCGGCTGCTCGAAACCAGCAATAAGCCGCAAGCATGTGGTCTTGCCCGAACCCGAAGGTCCGAGCATGGAAAAGAATTCGCCAGCGCGAATCTCAAGATCGACATCATCCACCGCCCGCACTGCACCGAAATAGCGGGAGACCTTTGAGAACAGAACCGCAGCTGTCATGAATTACCCGCCTGCCTCCGCCCGCCGGAGTACCGGCGGGCAAAGTCGTTTCGACATTGTTTCTCTAGCTGCGATCAGCGTCCGCCGATCACCCCGATATAGTCGGACACCCAGCGGTAGTAAGGCACACACACATCCTGGCTGCCACAGTTGGAAACCGGCGTCGTCCAGAACTTTATTTTCTCGAAATCGTCCATGCCATTGGCAGTGCAGCCCTCGCCGTTCTGCATACCGCGCCCGTCGGTGCATGCTGCCGGAACCGACGGATTGGCGCCAAACCAAACCGACAAGTCTGACTGCAGGTTTGAAGAAAGCGTATGCTCCATCCACATATAGGAGCAGTTAGGGTTTTCTGCTTCTGCATGCATCATGGTGGTATCTGCCCAACCCGTGGCACCTTCCTGCGGGATGACCGAGGCAACTGGCTGGTTCTCGCTCTTCAGGATGTTGACCTGAAACGGCCAGGATCCGGAGGCAACGACACCCTCGTTCTTGAAGTCGTCCATCTGGATAAAGGCGTCGTGCCAGTATCGACCCACGAGCTGGCGTTGCTGACGCAAAAGTTCGAGTGCAGCCTTGTACTGGTCCTCATTGAGTTCATAAGGGCTTTTGATACCTAATTCCGGCTTGTGGAACATCAGGAAGTTGGCGGCATCCGCAACGTGGATCGGACCATCATAGGCCTGAACCCGCCCCTTGTTGGTTTTGCCATCGCCAAGCTCCGTCTCCTCGAAGACCACGTTCCAGCTGGTCGGTGCTTCCTTGAAGACGTTGGTATTGTACATCAGCACATTGGGCCCCCACATGTAAGGTATTCCGTAATGTGTGCCGTCGACGGTGTGCCATGGTGCATTTTTCAAGCGGTCATCAACGGTTCCCCAACTTGGTACCAGATCGACATTGACAGGCTGCACACGCTTGCCGGCAATCAGGCGCAGCGACGCATCGCCAGAAGCGGTGACCAGGTCGAACCCGCCTTCATTCATAAGGGCAACCATCTCGTCGGACGTATTGGCCGTTTTCACCTGGACTTTGCAGCCTGTGGCTTCTTCGAATTTCGTTACCCAATTGAAATTGGCGTCGGTCTCACCGCGCTCGATATACCCTGGCCAGGCAACAATATTTACCTGACCTTCCGCAGCACCGAGTTCCATGACCATTTCGGCCGACCACGCTTGCGAACTGGCCGACAGAGCAACGGCCATGGCCGTGCAAGTCTTCAAAACAGATTTCATCGAATTTCCTCCACTCGTGCGGTCACCGTTTCCGAACGGCCCACAAGAATGATAATTCACCTTTAAAGGAGCATTCGCAAATTCATTTATCAGATTTGCGGTATCGAAATTTCCGATAGGTTATCTTGTCCGGGTATCACGATGTGATTGGGCTGCACCGATGAAATCGCGGGCGGCGCGCGACAGCTTCAGACCTTTGCGCCAGACAATTCCCACCTGCACCACCGGAAGCGATCCTGAAACGTCACGCGATTCAATGCGGTCGCCTTCCAGCGACCACGGCCGGTAGATAAGGTCGGGCAACAGCGCAACGCCGGCACCTGTTGCAACCAGGCTTCTGACCGCCTCTACGGAACGCGTACGGAATGCGACATGCGGTTTTGCGCCGAGAGCACTTAATAGCTTTACAGTAGCCTCTTCAATTTCGTCGACCGTGAGCATGATCAGTGGTTCCGATGAAACGTCGGAAAGGTCGATGATGTCGCTGCTCGAAAGCTTGTGCCCAAGCGGAAGCCATAGGCTGTAGGGCGATACTTCGAGGATTTCTGCCTGGAGCGCCATGCGGTCGCGTAGATTGGATATCACCATGACTGCGACATCGAGTTCTCCGCCGATCAGCAGGTGTTCTAGATATTCGCCGTTGTCCTCAATGGCCGAAACTTCGACGGCCGGGTTTGCCCTTCGATACCGCGCCAGAAGGTCGGACAGGACATAGCCTGCGACAAGGGACGTAACCCCCAGATGCAGTGTTCCGACTGCAGCTGCATCGGCATCCTGAAAAGCCTGGCGGGCATCGGAAACGCCAGTGAGGATCGCATTTGCATGTCTGACGAACTGGTGCCCCTTATGCGTCATGTTCAGGCCGCGTGGATGCCGGTCGAACAGTGTGACGCTAAGATCGGTTTCCAGTACTTTGATCGCCTCAGTCACCGCGGACTGTGATATCGCTAGTTTGTGAGCCGCCCCCGATACGGTTCCTTCTTCGCAAACTGCGACGAAGTATTGAAGTTGTCGAAGCGTAAACGCCAAAAACGAATTCCTGTATCTGGTACCGCCGGGCCCGCATCGCGGGTATATTTGAACGGCGACTAAAGCTTAGTAGTGGTTCGATCATATTACCAATCATATCGTCTGGTGCTAGCGCCTGGGAGGCAGATAGTCTTGATCATCATGCAGCACAACATTGAATGATCTCGTCAAAGCCGAATGGCGGCTTTGGGCCGAAAGCCGAATTGGTCCAGATGTTTACGTCTTGTCCACATCCGGAGTTCCCGTTTCCCGCACCATGGAACCGGGATGGAACCGCGGACCCCAACCAAGGCGTGGAACCGCAATCGGGAATTGTTCCAGGTGCCCCGCAAGGGCCTGGAAACATTGAGTTTTACAACCGGAAATGGTCAAGCTTTCAGCGGGTCAATTCCTCGCAAGTCCGCTCCGGATTGATGCGGAGGTTTCGAGGTTGTAAGATGGCTTCGCGTGATCCACGGCGAAGGCGACCTACACTTTGAACTTATCGGTCAGGGAAGCGGATATAATCTTCGACATAATGGCCGACCTGTCATACGGGCACGGGTCTGAGGACTTGCGGCGGAAGGTCGGTGCCAAACTGCTGGACCTGCTCAACGCACAGTATTTCGCTTCCTACGTCTGGACGCCGGATGCCGGCAGGTTTGATGATCGCGTTTCGATCAACATGAGCAATAGTAATCTGGAGGCCTACGAAGAGCACTTCCAATATTGCGATCCGATCACGCCGGCGCTTCAGCGGCGACGCAAGGCGACATGCGTCACGGAAATCATGCCGAGACATCGCTTCGTGCGCACGGAATTCTTCAATGATTTTCTTGCCCGCGATGGCTTGCACTATGGCGTCAACTACTACGCTTATGCAGCCAATTCGAATATAGGCGATCTGAGAATCTGGCGCAGCAAATCAAGGGACGATTTCTCGCGCCGCGATTTGGCAATTATTGATGCGATTGGGCCGGCGTTTACCAATGCGATGCGGATGGCGCTGGCACGCGACAACAGTAACCGGTCCGATATCGCGCTCGTCCCGGCGATCGATCGGGTTGCGGCGGAAGCCAAATTGACCGCGCGTGAGAAAGACATTTGCGCCCTGGTTCTCATGGGGCGGTCGGACGTTGAGATAGCCGAGCATTGCGGCATCTCTTTCACGACAGTCCGCACACACCTGAAGCATATATTCGACAAGATGGGATGTTCGGGCCGTAACCAGCTTTTTGGCCGTCTGATACACCACTGAACAAATCCTCATTATTGAGGATGGCGCCAACCGGCATTGGCGCAGTATATTTCCCACCCTATAGCGAGTATTCAGGGAGGATACGTTGCCCCAACCAGAATTGACAGACCTCGACATAAGCGGTGCGCTTGCCGAAATGGCGGCAGGACGTCTGTGCGCGAGAGACTATGCTGAAGCCCTGATCGCTCAGTGCGAAAAGCACAAGGACCTCAATGCGTTCGTATCGCACGACTGGCAGAAACTGCGCAATGCGGCTGACACAGCCGATGCGTCGGGCAAGGCCGGCCAGGGTCTTGCAGGCATCCCGCTCTGCCTGAAGGACAATATCGACACCGGCATATTTCCGACAGGAGCGGCAACCGGTGCGCTGCGAAGTCATGTCGCCAAGGCGCCCGCACCGGTGGCCAAAGCGCTCTTCGATGCCGGAGCAATACTTGGCGCCACCGGAAACATGCATGAGCTTGCATTCGGCATTACAACAAACAATGCGGTGACCGGTGCATCGAGAAATCCGTGGAACACGGACATGATTCCGGGCGGGTCGAGCGGCGGTGTTGCCGTAGCGGTTGCCGCGCGAATGATGCCGGGTGGGATCGGTACTGACACCGGCGCCTCGGTGCGCCTGCCGGCATCGCTGTGCGGTTGCGTCGGATTTCGGCCAACTGTCGGCCGCTATTCCGGCGACGGGATCGTGCCGATCAGCCACACGCGCGACACCGCGGGCTCGATTACCCGCTCGGTCGCGGATGCAATCCTGCTCGATGGCGTCATGGAAGGGGGCGGTGGCGCCGGGAGCGCGATCGCTCTTCGCGGGCTGCGCCTGGGTGTACCACGTGGCTATTTCTACGATAATCTGGATCCCGCCGTTGCAGTGAATGCCGAAGGCGCGCTTGCTGCGCTTGCCAATGCCGGCGTCGAACTGGTTGAAGCCGATATCCCCAATATCGGCGATCTCGACAATGCGGTCAGTTTTCCGGTTGCTCTCTATGAGTTCATAACAGATCTGCCGCGATATCTCGCGGCCGAGGGGCTTGACCTGTCACTGCGCGATATCTGCGATGGCGTCGGCAGTCCGGACGTACGAGGGCTGTTTGAATCGCAACTTGGACCGGATGCGATGCCGGAGGCCGCCTATCGCCAGGCGATTTATCGCGACAGGCCGAAACTGCAGGCCGCCTATGCAGACTATTTCTCAAGCAACAATGTCGATGCGGTCATATTCCCGACTGCGCCGCTTCCCGCCCGGCCGATCGGTGACGACGAGACGGTCGAGCTGAACGGTGAGCGGGTTCCGACATTTCCGACTTTCATTCGCAACACCGATCCGGGAAGCAATGCCGCCATCCCCGGCATCAGCTTGCCTAGCGGACTGAGCCCGGCCGGGCTGCCGCTTGGGATGGAACTCGACGGACCGGCCGGATCGGACTTGCGCCTGCTCGCGATTGCCGCGGCAATCGAACCTGTCTTCGCCTTCAACGCCAAACCGGGCCGGATCTGAACCGGCCAATCCCTGGGAGGAAACTATGAAAAGACGCGACTTCATCAAGACATCGATTGCCACAGCCGCCGTCGCGGCCGCCGCACCGGGCGTATTATTGAAAAGGGCGCACGCCGCCGACCCGTTGAAAGTCGGTATCCTGATTCCGTTGTCAGGGCCGGCAGGCCTGTTCGGTCCCTCGTCGCAGAACTGCGCCCAGCTTGCGGTCGACGAGGTCAACGCGGGGGGAGGCATACTCGGCCGAATGATCGAACCGGTCTATGTTGATGTCGGTGTTCCGCCGGCGGAAGCATCGCAGGCAGCGCTTAAACTCTGGAAGGGAGGCGGAGCGGAAGCCTTTATCGGCATGCACGACAGCGCCGTGCGCGGCGCACTCACAAACTTGTTCAAGGGGCAGGTGCCTTACGTCTACACGCCGGTCTATGAGGGTGGTGAGTGCTCACCCGGCACCTACGTGCTCGGCGAAACGCCGGCCCAGCAACTTGCGCCGGTGATCCCGTGGATCGCATCGGAAAAGGGTGCGTCCAAATGGTATCTGATCGGCAATGATTATAACTGGCCGCGCGACACCAATGCCGCTGCAAAGGGCTACATCGCTGAATCAGGCGGCGAGGTGGTCGGAGAGGAATATCTGCCGTTTACGGCTGACAATTTCGATTCCAACCTGGCCAAGATCAAAGATAGCGGTGCCAATGCGGTAATGATTACGTTGGTTGGCGGTGCATCAGTCGGCTTCAACCGGGCCTTTGCGAGTTTCGGTCTTGCGGACAGCGTGACAAGACTTGGTACGCTGATCGAGGAAAACACACTTGCCGGCATCGGCGCGGAAAATTCGAAGAACCTTCATTCGTCGGCCGGATACTTTGGTTCGATCGACACACCGGCGGCCAAGGCGTTTGCGGAAAAATATTTTGCCAAATTCGGCGCGGATGCCGCTGCGCTCAACGCGCTTGGCCAGTCATGTTATGATGGCGTACTGCTACTCGATGCGATCGCCGAGAAAGCGGGCTCGCTAGACGCTGCCGCCATGGATGCAGCCGCCGATGGCACGAGCTATGAAGGACCGCGCGGCAAGGCGACAATGAACGCCCGCCATGTATCGAAGGACATCTATCTGGCGGAGGCCGATGGTGCGGCCTTCAAGGTGGTTCAAACTTTTTCGGACGTAGCACCCGGCAACAATTGTGGCTGAGGCGCTTCCTTGGAGCTGATCGCTACCTACGGCCTCAACTTCCTTTATGCCGCCGCGACGCTGGGACTGATTGTCCTAGGGCTCGCGGTAGTGTTTGGGCTGCTTGGTGTCATGAACATGGCACATGGCGAGTTTGTTGCGCTTGGCGCTTACAGCGCACTGATCGTCCAACAGCAGGGATTGCCGTTCATTGCAGCGATCCCGCTGGCCTTGCTGCTTTGCGCCATTGTCGGCTGGCTGGTGGAATGGTCAATCATCCGCCACCTCTACAAGCGCCCATTCGACACGCTACTGGCCACCTGGGGCCTGGCGATCCTGATGCGGAAGGGAATCGAGGTCGCCTTTGGGCGTGAATACAAGAGCATCGACCAGACGATATCCGGCACGGTCAACTTGCTTGGCGTTGACTATCCGGCCTACCGCCTTTTGCTGATGGCGCTGATCCTAGTACTCTTCATTCTGCTGTTCGCTTGGTATCAACGCTCGAACACCGGGTCGCGGATCAAGGCGATGGTTCAGAATCCGGAACTGGCTGCCGCAGTCGGCATCGACACCGCGCGTCTATCGCGGTCTACCTTCATCTTTGGCGTATCGACGGCAGGGTTGGCGGGCGTGTTGTTGTCTCCTCTGGTGCGTGTCGAACCCTATATGGGGCTCGATTATCTGCTCTCCTCCTTCTTCATTCTGGTCGTCGGCGGACTCGGCACACTCGAAGGCCTTTTGATCGGTTCGGCCGTCATCGGCGGAACAGACACCATCATCTCAGCCATGTTCGACAAGACGGCTGGTTACATGAGCGTGCTGGTTGTTTCCATTCTGTTCCTCTGGTTGAGACCCGATGGCATCCATGCGCGGCGCTAGCATCATTCCTATTCTGGCGCTCACCGCTGTCCCGTTTGTCTGGGACAGTTTCACTGCCTATCAACTCGGTCTCTACCTGCTCTATGGATTGATCGCGCAGGGTATTGCGTTGTGCTGGGGGCGTGCGGGATTTCTGCCGCTCGGCCAAGCTCTATTTTTCGGTCTTGGCGCCTATATCACTGGCGCAGGCCTAAGGAGCGATCCAGGCTGGCTGCTGATCCTGCCGTTGTTCGCACTGGCGATCATTGTTCCGGCCTTCTTGGCCTGGCTCGTCGGCGTACTGGTGTTCGACCGGCAAATCGGATCAGGTCCCTATTTCTCCCTGATCACGTTGGCGCTTTCGATGCTCGGCTTCCAACTTGCCAATTCACTGGACTGGTTGACCGGTGGCTTCAACGGATTGACTGGCATTTGGGGCCTGCCGGGCATAGATACCTACGAGCATCTTTATTTTGTCATTCTTGCGGCCCTGTTGGCGGCAACTATGCTGCTGGCGCATCTGATGCGGTCGCCTTTCGGGCAACTGCTGGAGGCGGTGCGCGACAACGAGGAACGGCTGCAGTTTTTCGGGTTCAGGACCAGCCTGCTCAAGGCGGCGGCGTTTGCTGTCAGCGGCGGACTGGCGGGTTTGGCTGGCGCGCTCTATGCCCCGCATCAGGGAATCGTCACACCTCAG
>JAHEGF010000401.1 GCA_024645155.1 Phyllobacteriaceae bacterium
CAGCCGGACATGCGGTTGTGGAAGCTGCGGGAGGAACGGTGACAACCCTCGAAGGCGAGCCTCTAAGGTACAATAAAGAGAGTTTGCTGAACCCGTATTTTATTGTCAGGGGTCGGTGATGGGGGCCGGAACAGGATGGCAGGAAGTCCCATCGCGGTTTTTCCCGAATGTTGAGCTCGGGAGGAGTTAAAAATATGTCCAAAGTTGCTTTGATCACCGGTATCACCGGACAGGATGGCGCCTATCTCGCCGAATTCCTGTTACAGAAGGGCTATGTCGTGCACGGCATCAAGCGTCGGGCCTCCCTTTTCAACACCGATCGGATCGATCATCTCTACCAGGACCCGCATGTCGAGCATCGTAATTTAGTTCTGCATTACGGTGATCTGACCGATGCTACCAACCTGATCCGCATCATCCAGGAGGTTCAGCCGGACGAGATTTATAACCTGGCGGCACAGAGCCACGTCATGGTCTCTTTCGAAACGCCGGAATATACGGCCAACTCGGATGCGCTCGGCACCCTGCGCATCCTTGAAGCGATCCGTATCCTCGGCTTGGGCAACAAGACCCGTTTCTACCAGGCTTCGACATCGGAACTGTTCGGCAAGGTCCAGGAAATGCCGCAGAAGGAGTCGACACCCTTCTACCCGCGTTCTCCCTATGGCGTTGCCAAGCTCTATGCCTACTGGATCACCGTCAATTACCGAGAGTCCTATGGCTACTATGCCTGCAACGGCATACTGTTCAATCACGAATCGCCAATTCGCGGCGAGACTTTCGTAACCCGCAAGATCACTCGTGCCGTGGCCCGTATGGCCCTCGGTTTACAGAACTGTCTGCATCTTGGCAACCTTGATGCGAAGAGAGATTGGGGACATGCCAGGGATTACGTAGAAGCCCAGTGGCTGATGCTGCAGCAGGACGAGCCTGAAGATTTCGTGATCGCCACCGGCAAGCAGTACACGGTGCGGCAGATGGTGGAAACAGCGGCGGACGAGCTCGGTATCGGCTTGCGCTGGGAAGGCGTTGGGCAGGACGAGGTCGGCATCGTCGACGATCTGAGCAGGTTCATGATCGAAAACTCAACAATGAAGACCGGTGACACAGTGATTCGCATCGATCCTCGTTATTTCCGCCCTGCCGAGGTCGAGACCCTGCTCGGTGATCCCTCCAAAGCCAGGCAGAAGCTTGGTTGGCAGCCGAAGGTGACCTTCAAGGAGCTGGTCAGCGAGATGGTGCGGACTGATCTCGATATGGCTCAGCGGGACGAACTGGTCAAGAATCACGGTTACCAGACATTTGATTATCACGAATAGATCGAATAGGGTGTTTAGGATACCGAGGGAAAAGGTCAAGGGTTGAGGACGAAGAGAAAAGCTAGAGCGTGATGTTTGCCTGCCCCTTGACCCTTAACTGATACGTCTTATGAACAAACGCGCAAAAATATTTGTCGCCGGGGCCAGCGGTCTGGCAGGCTCAGCAATAGTTCGCCGTCTGCAGTCCGGTGGTTACGAGAACCTGCTGACGCCGGGGTCCGCTCATCTGGATCTGACCAACCAGGGTGCAGTCACGGCCTATTTTGCGGCCATGAAACCGGAATATGTCTTTCTGGCGGCGGCCAAGGTTGGCGGTATCTATGCCAACAATACCTACCCGGCAGATTTCATCCATGTCAACCTGATGATCCAGAACAATGTCATCGATCAGGCCTATCGACATGGCGTGAAGCGGCTGCTTTTCCTAGGGTCTTCATGCATCTACCCCAAAGAGGCGGTCCAGCCGATACGTGAAGATGCCCTGTTGACCGGACCTTTGGAGCCGACCAACGAGCCATACGCTGTGGCTAAAATTGCCGGGCTGAAAATGTGCGAGGCATACAACCGTCAGTATGGGACTCAATTCTTGACGGTGATGCCGACCAACCTTTACGGTCCGGGAGACAATTTTCATCCGCTCAACTCCCATGTCCTGCCGGCGTTGGTCCGCCGTTTTGACGAAGCTAAGCGAGACCGCGACTCAAGCATCAAGGCAACTCTGGAGAAAAACTCCTTTAATGGCGAGAGTGTCGTTGTCTGGGGGACCGGGACGCCCAGGCGCGAGTTCCTCTACGTCGATGACATGGCAGATGGCTGCGTATTCATGATGGACCTGGACGATGCGACTGTGGACAAGGAAATTCTGAATTATCCCAAACCCTGCTTTGTCAACCTCGGCACTGGTGAAGATATCAGTATCCGGGAACTGGCCGAAACGATCAAAGAGGTTGTCGGCTATGATGGAAAGTTGGCTTTCGACTCCAACCGGCCGGACGGTACCATGCGCAAACGGCTAGACGTGTCGCGGGCAAAGGCTTTGGGCTGGGTCGCCAAGGTCTCGCTCCGGGAAGGACTCGAAAAAACCTATCGGTGGTATCTCGACCATCCGGGAGATGTGCGATCATAATGCTTTGCTAAAAACTATGGAGGGTCTTCATCCCGAAATAAAGCCTGTTGCCAGCAATAGATCAAATCAGAGAGTTTTGCCT
>JAHEGF010000402.1 GCA_024645155.1 Phyllobacteriaceae bacterium
GGTCTGCGTGGCAGCCCCGGCGGCATCATGCCGCAAGGGTACCAGGTTCCAGGCCACGATGCGGTGGCCCCGCCACCAGGTGGGCTGGCCCAGGGTAAGCGCCCCGCCGGTGCGGGACTTGGGGGCCGCCCTCAGGGTACCGCGCACGCGTTCGGGAATCGGAGCATCGGCGGGGACATCCTGTCCGGGCAGGACCATGATTTCCGAGGTGGTTCCCAGGCCCGGTTCTTCCCCGGGCAGGATGACCGGCACCGACTGCACCATCAGGGGCAGGCCTCCCGCTTCCACCCACTCTTCATTCAGGGTCACCAGTTCTGGCCGGGTACCGGGCGGTATCAGCAGCCACCCACCGCTGCGGGGAGTGCGAGGCCGGGCAGGATCACCAACCGTCGAAAAACCGTCGAGGAAAGGGTCGTAAAGGGTCAGGGAACCGTCCTGAAGACTGACCGGCCGCCACTGGATTGCCAGGTCCTGCACCGAGAAACGAACGAGGTCCCGGTTGCTCAGCTGAATTTCCAGGCCATCGGGGCGGTCCGCGCTTGCCGGAGCGGCGGCAACCGGGTCGGAAAGCCCTGCCCCGGGCAGAACGCCGAGCAGGGCAAGGATCAGGGCGCCGATCAGGGTCCGGGCCAAGGCGGTCCGGTCAGCGACCCGGGTTTCTGTACGACCTACACAACGACCCATAACGGTCTCCCGAAAATTGCAGGGTTATTAAACGATCAGGGGCAGGCAGCCTGGCGGGCTTGTTTATCAGTATAGGACCGATCGCTGGACCGGTCAATGCTCCAAGGGGCCCGGGAGGCATCAGATTGGCCGAAAAAGAAAGGGGCGGGTTGAACCCGCCCCTGATCTTCGAAATCTCGAAAGAACTACCGGTAAAGTGCCTTGACCGCGTCCATGGAGGCGGGCTCGGTGGCAAGAGGATTCTCTCCGGTGTTGATTCCGAAAATGACATTATCGAAGCTTCCGGAGGCGGGATACACGCTAATCAGGGAGTCGGTAATGTCCACGATGGCCATGA
The DNA here is from genome assembly GCA_024645155.1 of Phyllobacteriaceae bacterium. Taxonomy (GTDB): domain Bacteria; phylum Pseudomonadota; class Alphaproteobacteria; order Rhizobiales; family Rhizobiaceae; genus JAHEGF01. The sequence goes on from JAHEGF010000402.1 coordinate 1,022, forward strand.
AACCGGGAACCGAAGCAGGTTCCGCCGGGGCGAGCAGGAACTCGGCAGGAGCACCGGCACCCACGTACAGGAACGCGTAGGTCCCGAGGACGGCCATGCCACCGGAAACAGTGACCGGAGTGCTATAACCAACAATGGCGTTGGTGGTTGTGCCGATGTTCAGGGCCGCCACAGGAAAGCTGAGGCTCAGGGGAATCACCACAGCGGGAGCCACAACGCCCCATTCAGCAGCTTTGATGGAGGTCAGGTTGGTGCCGGTTTCCAGATTGCGGGGATTGGAGACGACCACATACCCGGTAACCTGGGAATTGCTGGCAACCCCTTGAGCGCCGGTAATCGTGCCCGCAGTGTCGGTAAAAATACCGAGCTGGTTGTAATAGGGCTGGGCCAGACCGGAGCTGGGAGCCAGAAGGGACAGAGCCGCCAGAGCGGATACAGCAAAGAGCAACTTTTTCATTGTCGGTTTCCCCTTTCTCGGAAAATCCATTTTTCTGCTATGGGGGAATCTAACCAGATTAACCCGATCAACCCCAAAAGCCTTCCTTCACTTGCCAGGTACCTGAGACCGGTAACCGAGCTTCTACACCATCTTCGAGCAGAAGATACAGGTTCGAGACCGGCCCGACAAGCATTGATTTCGGCCGGTTCAGCATTTTTTTTACCATTTTTCAGGGCCCAAAACGGCTTCCTGGACCTTGCATATAAAAAGACGGAAACCGGGCTCCCGTCAATAACCAAAAAAAAAGCCCGGACGGAAAACCGTCCGGGCTTTAAACGGAAAACCGTTTAATTACCGATAGAGGCTCTTGACGGCGTCAAAAGACACAGGATCGGTAGCAACAGGAGTTGCGCCGTTGATAGTGGCATTGATGTTGCCAATATCCGTGCTGTCACCGCTGCTCATCAGGACGTCGCCATCAGTCAGCAGGGTGGGCAGAGCGGGATCCAGCGAGCTGGGGACGGTTCCAGTCAGGGTGAAATTCACCGCAACAGGATCCAGGAACAGCACCGTCATGGTCGCAATCAGGGTCGCCTCAGTGGTAGGAGTCGGGGCGCCAAAACCAACAATGTGGTTGCCGGCAGAACCGATATCCAGGGCCTGAGGATTGGCCCACACGTTACTCAGAACGAAGGCACTGCCTTCCATAACGTAACCGTACTCGATGCCGCCCAGGTTCTGGAACGTCGGGTTCGTCAGAATGACGTACATGGTATGCTGGCTGTTAATACCAGCATCCTGAACTTCAACCGTATCGGCGGTAAGATCAAAGTAGAATCCCAAGGAGTTGGGATCCGGATCAATGATCGCGAAAGCGGAGCTTGCAACAGTCATTGCCAGCACCAGAACTAACAACTTTTTCATTTTGTCTCTCCTAGTATGTAAGCAGGACACCATGGTGGATTGCCGCTGTGCACCCAGCCAAAACACTGAATGCTGTGGTCCCGCCTCCTGCATAGGCAGGACCACCCAAGATCTGATCACCGGCGGAAAGACATCAGGCG
>JAHEGF010000151.1 GCA_024645155.1 Phyllobacteriaceae bacterium
CAGGTAGGGTTCAATCGGCACCCCGCCGCGGTCGCCATGCGGCACCATGTGGCGGTGCGGCTCGGTCTTGTCGAGCATTCCCGCCGCTTCCATCATCTCGACCACCACGTCCCGGGCTTCGAAACGGTCAAGGCCGTCAAGGCGGTTCAGCGTTTCGTCAAGGGCCGGGCTGCGTTTGAGGTCATCGAGAAAATCGTCATTGTCCTTCAGCGCAACCGCACCCTCTACCGTCAGCACATTGATCTGCCTGAGGTCATGGCGCTTGCCAACGTCAAAATCGTTGAAATCATGGGCCGGGGTCATCTTGACCGCGCCGGTGCCGGCTTCCGGATCCGGATAGTCATCGGCAACGATCGGGATCGTGCGGCCAATCAGAGGCAGCACCACATGCTTGCCAACCAGCGCCTTGTAGCGCGGGTCATCCGGGTGAACAGCAACGCCGCTGTCGCCCAGCATCGTTTCCGGACGTGTCGTGGCTACGACAAGATAGTCGCGTGTCTCGTGACCGGCAGGCTTGCCGTCGGACGGCCTCCAATCGGTCCGGTTTCCATTTTCGTCGAGTTTGAAAGGGTGTTCATAGCTAACGCCGGCTTCCAGCGGATAGCGGAAATGCCACAAATGGCCGTCAACTTCGTGCTGCTCCACTTCAAGGTCGGAAATCGCGGTCAGCAGTTTCGGGTCCCAGTTCACAAGGCGCTTGTCCTTGTAGATCAGACCTTCCTTGAACAGCGCGACAAACACCTCGATGACGGCTTTCGACAATCCCTCATCCATGGTGAAACGTTCACGCGACCAGTCGCACGATGCACCCAGCCGCTTGAGCTGGTTGAATATGATACCGCCGGATTCCGCCTTCCATTCCCAGATCTTGTCGACGAAGGCGTCGCGCCCGATGTCGCGGCGGTGCGGTTCCTTGCGTTCGGCCATCTGGCGTTCGACGACCATCTGCGTCGCAATGCCGGCATGGTCCATGCCCGGTTGCCACAGAACGTTGTTGCCGAGCATGCGCTGATGCCGGATCAATATGTCCTGAAGGGTGTTGTTGAGCGCATGGCCCATGTGCAGCGAACCGGTAACATTGGGTGGCGGGATAACGATACAATAAGGTTCGGCGCCTTCGCGCGCACCGGCCCCGGCAACAAAGGCATCGGCCTCATCCCAGAGCGCGGCTATCCGCGGTTCGACAGAGGCGGCGTCATAGGTTTTTTCAAGCATCAAACGGCTTCCGGTCGGGAAATTCAGATCACTGGTCTAAACCGGAAGGGCGGGTTCAAGTCAACCGGCAGCAATACCATGCGACATTTCCGTCATATGTCACGGAAACCGCTTTTTCGCCTTGGCTGTCGCCAGCACCTTGCCGGACTTGTCTACAGCCTTCACCGTGAATTCGTAAACATGCGGCGATGGAGGGCAAGGCCCCTTGTAACGGAAGGCGCCATACGGCAGCTTTCCCGACCCCGAATAGGTGACCGTTCCGCCGCCATGGGGATAACTGGTCATGTTCAAATCCACCATGTTGATCTTGAACTTGGCAGTCCCTTTCGGAACGCCTGAAATCGTCATCGGCGGCGACTTCGGATCAAAGCACTTCTTGGTCGGCCCCCAACTGAAACTGAGGCCCATTGCATGGGCGGGTACCGCTGCCAGGCAAAATGCCGAAACCGCAAAAACCAGTACAGGCGTTTTCATGACCATCGCTCCCTTTTCGAAAAGATCGATATGCTGGCAGGCTGAACGGCTTTGCCGGCATTTTCAAGTGTGGCAACTTGCTGCCTGGTATCCTCGTTATACGCTGGTCAGGCGGCTTCCTCATCGGTCAGGAAATCGAGGATGGCATTGCAGAAAATGTCGTTCTTGTCGCCGGCAACCATATGCCCGGCTCCGCTGACATCGACATAATCAGCCATCGGTGCCGCATCGACGAATTCCCGGGCATGTTCTTCGCCAACCAGTTCGGACTGCATGCCGCGAACCAGCAGCACTGGCAGATGCATGTCCGGCAGACCGTCGACAAGGCTCTGGGTGAATTCCTCGATCTGGTAATTGATCCCGCGTTCGCTGGTCGCAAACTTCGGATCCCAGTGCCAGTAATAACGGCCGTTTTCGCGCCTGCGCAGGTTCTTGCGCAACCCGTCGAGCGATGATGGCCGCTTTCGGTTCGGCAGATATTGCGCAATTGCATCACCAGCCTCCTCCAACGTCGCAAAACCCTCTTTCATGTGGGCACGCATGAATCCCTGGATCCGGTCAATTCCCGATTGCTCCATGCGTGGCGTGACATCGACCAGGATGATGGAATCAAACAGCGGGCCGATATTCTGCTGGGCATAGAGCGAGGCCAGTCCGCCCATTGATGCCCCAACCACCGCCGGTGCCGCATGATAGTCGGCTGCAACCTTGCGCGCGACTGCGGCGACATCCTCACCGAAATCGCGAAAGGTGTAGTTGCCGCTTTTGACCCAATCGCTCTCGCCATGACCGCGCTGGTCGACCGTTATCGCCCGCATTCCGGCCATCGCGACACGCCGCGCGGTATTGTCCCACGCCCGGCGGGTCTGGCCTCCGCCGTGAAAAAACCGTACCGGCTGGCCATTGCCGTCCCAAAGGTCGGCAGCAAGCCTGTTACCTTCGGCGCCCGAAAAAGAAAGCGGATGCGGTAAGCTCAAAGCGGGTTCTCCTCGAAAAATTCCAACTGGCGGGCCTTGAAACGGCGGTCTCCGACCGACAGCATGTGATCGCGTCCCTCAATGACAAAGGCTTCGCCCTTCGGCAATAGCGCGGCAAGCCCGGCAGCGGAACCGCCTATATCGTCGCGGCTGCCGACGGCCACGAGAGCAGGCATTGTTATCGCCGCCAATTGCGTGGGCGTCAGTTCCTTGCGCGATTCGGAAATACAGGCGGCAAGTGCCTGGCGGTCGCTCCCGGTCTGGTCGGCAAAAACCCTGAATGCAAGCGCCTTGCGGTCGGTAATGGTGTCGCGGTCCTCGGCCAGCAGTGCTTCGGCCACGGCATTCCAGTCGCCGACACCGTCGACCATGCCCGTCCCCAGGCCGCCAAACGTAACCGTCGCAACGCGCTGGGGCACGGCAACAGCCATGAACGCGGCAATCCTGGCGCCCATCGAATAGCCCTTGACGTGGGCACGGTCGATATCGAGATGGTCGAAAAGGGCTGTTGCATCGGACGCCATTTTCTCTGGTGTATAATCGCCGGGCCGATAGCTTTTCGAAGACAACCCATGGCCGCGATTGTCGAACGCAATGGCCCGGTAGCCAGCATTTGTCAGCGTCTTTACCCATCCGGGATCTACCCAGTTGGCCATGATGTTGGAAGCAAAGCCGTGGATCAGGAGAACCGGATCACCCTCGCCCTCATCGATAAAAGCGAGATCAAAACCATCATGGAGAAACCGGGAAAACTCCAATCATTGTACTCCCGAAACCTGGTCAATAACAGGATGGCGCATGACCGTACCGGGTACGATGCCGTTTCTTGCCGCGATACCCGATTTCACTTCCAGGACAAACCGCACCGGCATGCCCGGACTGATCATCGACAGTGAAAACGGCTTGCCCGGCAGGATCGCCGCTACCTTGCCGTTCTCGCCGATGAAAACCAGATCAAGCGGAAGCGGCGTATTTTTCATCCAGAACGAAACCGGTCTTGTATCCCGGAAAACAAACAGCATGCCGTGATCATCGGCAAGTGAAAGCCGGAACATCAGGCCTGCCGACTGTTCGGCGGCATCATCGGCGATTTCAACAGAGAAGCGCCGTTCGCCGGCGGGGGTTATGGCGACAACGGGCTCCGGATCGACAGCAAGCATCATCGCTGCCGAATCCGCATGCACTCGCATCGGGCCGGCCGCAACGGCTGCAACCGAAATCACCAGCAGAACCAGAAATTTGCGAAGGAAGATCATCGCGGCAGTCTTTCGGGCTTCGCCCGGCCTGCTGTCAATCGTCAATTTCAGTGCGATACGGGCAAGGTACCCACATCCGGGTGCACCTCTGTTGCCATCAGGCCCTTGTCGCCACGCCCATACCGCGTGAGCACAACCTGGCCGGGACGCAACTCGGTTATTCCGTAGCGCCGCAACGTTTCCATATGGACGAAAATATCCTCTGTCCCCTCGCCCCTGGTGAGAAAACCAAAGCCCTTGGTGCGGTTGAACCAGCGCACGATGGCCCGCTCGAGACCGCTTTCGGGTTTGACAACGACATGCGTGCGCGGTGGTCCCTGGTCGCTCGGATGTACCGCCGTGGATGTATCCATGGAGATCACGCGGAAGACCTGCATTCCGCGATCCCCTTCACGGATCTCGCAGACCACCCGCGCGCCCTCCTGGGCCGTTTGGAACCCGTCCCGCCTAAGACATGTGACATGGAGCAAGACGTCTCCGAATGACAGATCGTCCGGTACGACAAAGCCATATCCCTTGGCTACATCGAACCACTTGATGGCTCCGGAAATCTCCACAAGTCCGGTATCACCAGCTTCGCCGGCGGTTTCGGAAATCTTGACCCCTAGCCCCTCTGGAGGCGTCTTGTCCCCCATCGAATCCGCACCCTCTTGCAACACCATCAACACTGATTCTGTGATGCAGAATAACATCGGTGCCTTGCTGTGGCGCAAGTCCTGTACGATATATATTTCCGCTGCGTCGCACAAATATCACAATCTGCAACGCCAGACATTGCTTTGTGATCCGAATTCGCCTTATCGAATGGGCAATTACGAAATACCGGAGGACTGAAACAATGCGTTATCTTCACACCATGGTTCGCGTCACGGATGTGGACAAGTCCCTCGATTTCTATTGCAACAAGCTCGGAATGGAGGAAGTCAGGCGTATAGACAACGAGAACGGGCGTTACACGCTGGTATTTCTTGCCGCACCCAAAGACAAGGAAGTCTCGCTGAAAACAAGGGCGCCGCAACTGGAGCTGACTTACAACTGGCCCGCCGAAAACGGCAAGAGCGAAACATATTCCGGTGGCAGGAATTTCGGCCACCTCGCCTACAAGGTCGACAATATCTACGACACCTGTCAGCGCCTGATGGATGCCGGTGTAACCATAAACCGGCCGCCACGCGACGGTTCGATGGCATTCATCAAGTCGCCCGACGGAATATCGATCGAACTGCTGCAGGAGGGCGATGCCCTGCCGCCGCAGGAACCATGGGCATCCATGAACAATACCGGAAGCTGGTAGAAGCCCGACCTATCTTACCTGGTCTGCACCAGGCTTGTCCTTTGCCGTCGCCAGCGAACCGGCGTGGTCGAGAACCGCCTGCCGCCGTTCCGGTGTGCCCGGATGTGTCGACAGCATCGATGTCCGTCCCTTGTCGCCCAGCTTCTTTTCGATCAGTTCGAAGAATCGCGCGATTGCAACCGGGTCATATCCGGCTCTCGCCATCAGTTCGACACTGTGCCGGTCTGCCTCCGCTTCTGCGTTCCGCGAGAATGACAATGACAGCAATCCGCCACCTTCCACCAGGATATCCTCCATTCCCGAGCCGACGTCGCCGCCAATGATCATGATCAGGCCCGCGACACCGGCCGCCCGGTAAAGCTGGCGCAGGCTGTGTTCATGTTCGACATGACCGATTTCGTGTCCGAGCACGCCGAGCAACAGCTCGGTGTCGCCGCTGGCCATGTCCACGAGTTCATCTGTGATGACGAGAGTGCCATCCGGCAATGCAAGCGCATTCGGCCCGAGCAGCCCGCCACCGCGAAAATTCAGTGTGTAGTTCGCGGTACCGGGCGGCGAATGCTCCACAAGGTCGGCAAACCCGTCAGACAACCGCTTTTTGGCTTCGTCGGCCAGCTTTGATTCATGGAACATCGCCCTATCGAGGGATTTCAGTGTTGCAACCGACATTATCTGAGGCACCACCGGCGGTGTTACCGCCACGGCCAACTCGACCAGCGCCGGCAAGGCCCATTTGTAGATGGCGACAACCAGCAAAACGCCAACGGCCATGAAAACGATCAGACGCGGGTGGAAAGCTTCGGCGCGGTGCACCCACGAACCCGTTTTGCTGCCCGCCCGGGCAAGCATGGCGTCGACGCCGTCATTGTCCGTGGTCTCGAACACCGAGTTGTCGCGAAATGTGATCCGCCGTGCGACCGATCCGATACGCGCGCTGACATTCAGGTCGGTCAGCCAGTCGCGGGCAAGTTCATGCCCGTTCTCATCGACGATCAGGCCGTATTCATCGCGGACCGCAAGCTGCGCGGTTATCGCCGCACTTGATCCGGGTCTGAACCATTCACCGGCAATGCCGTCATTGCGGGGATCAGAAACCAATATCGATGCCTTCCACGTCCATGAACTCGGCGCCGGCGGCACCGCCTTCGTCCTCGATTTCCGACATGTAGGCCTCTATCGGGCCATCCGCCACCAGTGCTGTGTGTTCGACGACGTACCGGTGCAGCCGCACCGCTGCCCACGGCCGGAGCAATCCGAACGTAAGGATCGTCGCCACCAGATTGGTGATTGCGATCCAGGTGTAGCGAAAACGCGGCATGTCGGAAACGAGCCTGTGGCGGCCGTCAAATGCCGTCGCCGTCATCACCACGTTGCGAATACCGGCGGAATAGAAAAGCCCGGCGATTCCGTAAGCGATAAGAAGTACAAAAGTCGAAAGATAAATGATTGCGATAATTCCGACCGGAATATCATCCGTGTCGAAATCACCCTGGAACAATTGCATGAGCAAACCCGATGACAGCGCCGCAACTCCAATGAATATGATCAGCGCTGCAAACAGAATGGCAGCAGCAAGTCCCCAAACCTGGTACATCGCTTTCAAACGGGGATCGGCGGCAAAATCGCGTCCCCCGTAATGCAGGTTTCCGGTCACGTATTTCCACGTCCATCTGCTTGCCACAGGCAAGAAAATGCCAAGCGAGACAAAAGACAATATCCCGCCCAAAACAAACGCCTTTAGCGCTCCCCAGTAGCCGCCGGTGAAGTTGAACCGGACGTTGCGGTAACTTGTCACACGGGCGCGGAAGCGCAGTCCGCGCATGATGAACCACGGCATGGCCAACAGGAACGCCGGTAATCCGATTGCCAGGCCATAGACCGGAATGAAGTTCAGCGCCGCGTTGTACAAAGCAAGAAACGCAAATACCACGATGCGTCCGATCAGGATCTGCAACGGCCGCGCATGATACTCGAACCCGCGCTCCATCAGCATCGTATTGCCGTAGAAATAGCGCATACGCCGCACTTTGGCCCACGCCGAATAGATGCCCAGCGTGACGATCGTCAGCAGGATGTTGACGATCCAGATGCCGAAATATTCGCGGCCGCTGCCGGCAAATGACAGGCGGTGTTCCGGGTTCGCCACCGGTTCATCAACATTTGCCTGAAGATCCATTGCAAGACACCTCAATTATTGCGGGTAGCAATGGCTACTAAACGCCAGCAATTGTATTCACAAGTCTGACAATGGCCGACTTTATATCAAATCCGGCCCGTGCTAGGGCCAATTCCGGGTTTGCTATTGGGAGCGCTATTGGGAGCGGATATCGATGAGCGAAGTACTTGAGGAACTTGAACGGCGGCGCGATGCCGCGCGCATGGGCGGCGGGCAATCGCGGATCGATGCCCAGCACAAGCGCGGAAAACTGACGGCGCGCGAACGCATCGACATCTTTCTCGACGAGGGTACCTTTGAAGAATTCGACATGTTTGTCGAACACCGCTCGACCCAGTTCGGCATGGATGAGACCCGGATTTCCGGCGACGGTGTGGTGACCGGCTGGGGCACCGTCAATGGCCGCACCGTCTTTGTCTTTGCCAAGGATTTCACGGTGTTCGGCGGTTCGCTGTCGGAGAGCCACGCCGAAAAGATCATGAAGGTCCAGGACATGGCGCTGAAGAACGGCGCGCCCATCATCGGCCTGTTCGATGCCGGTGGCGCGCGCATCCAGGAAGGCGTCGCCGCGCTCGGCGGCTACGCCGAGATCTTTCAGCGCAAT
>JAHEGF010000403.1 GCA_024645155.1 Phyllobacteriaceae bacterium
GTTAACGGAACCAGCACCCGGATATGGGTGCCCTCTCCTTCTTCAGCGGCTAAATGAAACAGCCCATTCACCAGTTCGGTACGTTCCCGCATATTCACCATCCCCAGGCTGCCGCGCTTTTCGTAGCCCCGGTCCACTTCCCCCACATTAAAACCGACCCCGTTATCTTCAATTTCCAGCAAGATCACCTCCGGCTGGAACTTTTTCAGCCGCACCCAAATCGTCTCCGCTTCGGCATGTTTCCGGGCGTTGGTGACAGCCTCTTCTGCAATGTAAAACACAACCCCCTGCTTGTTTTGTTCCAGCTCTGCTACTGCCTCTGGTTCGGCCTCCACAATTACCCGCTGCTGGTATGTTTCAAAGGTTTTTTCCGCCATGGACTGAAAGGCTGCCACCAGTCCCCCGGTTTCCAGCACCAGCGGGCGCAAGGTAAACAGCATGTGGCGAATCTCCTTTGTCGTGATCCTGGCGAGGTCTTCAATCTTATACATTTCTTCCCCGGCGGCCTGCACATTCCGGTCAATCAACCTGCGGGCAAAGTTGACCCGCATCGCAATCGCCGCTACCGATTGGGTCGGGCCATCGTGCAGATCGCGGGCCAGCTGCTTTCGGGCCTCTTCCTGAATCTCCATCATGCGCTCTTTCTCTTGCTCCAGGTCCCGGTACAAGTTGGCATTCTGAAGGGCAACCAGGGCCTGTCGTCCAATAATCTCCAAAATCTCAAGCCGCTGCGGGTTAAAATAATTCTCATCCGGGTGGCCAAACAGCATCACCCCAAACATCTCCTGATGGGTACGCAGTGGGTAGCAGTAAGACGCCTGGCAGCTGCGCAGGGCAATCAGGCGGTTCAGTTCCGGGTCCTGTTTTGGATCGCTGATCTTCCTGCCCTGTCCGGCTTTTAAGCAATCCACCAGCACACCTGCCTGGGCAGGAAACACAACCTTGTGGTCTGCTGGCATAAACCGGCGGGCCGAGCCAACCACCAATTCGTCCGCCTCAAACAACAGCACCGCACTGATCAGTTCCGGTTTTTCTCCCTTGGTGGCCAGCACATTGGCGGACATATCCAGGGCCATCTCGAGCACTTTTTGGTAGTTGAGGGTGGCTGTCAGGGTCGAAGTAACCTGGTATAAGGCTTTAATCCGGTCGCGTTCAACCCGCTCGGATTGCTCCAAAGCACCCTGAGCCAGCTCGTGTTTTCTCCCGTACAGGAAGTTAATAAATTGGGCTACCACCCCCAAAACCAGGCCTGTCACGGCCATCAGCAGAGCCGGGGTAGACATCACTGCCAAAGCCGGGGCATTGCCGAACTGAACCGAGAGCACCACGCCCTCCAGGACAACCATCGCGATCAGGGTTACCAGCCCGCCCTGAAATCCAAAATATACCACCCCAGTGATGATTGGCAGAATCCCTCCCAGGGCAAAAGGCCCCTCGCCAGTTTCTAACAACCCGGCGCACAGCAAGGCAAATGCCCCGTCCACCAGCAGGGTCGGGTATGGATCAAAAGGAAGTCGCTTGCCCATCATCGAAAAAACAGTCAGAAGCAAAGTCCAGGCCGCGGCCAATCCAATCAGAAAAATACTCGCCGGGCTGGTCCCATTCCCCCAGCCAATCACCAATCCAAGCACAAGGATCACCAACCATCTGGTTGGCAGGATAATATTCTCAGCAAAGAAGTTAGTTCTATGCGCTCGCATGAATGTATCTTACATCAAAAACCAGTGTGTTTCCAGAGGAATTCATTGCAGTTTGCGTCGAATTTTCCGCATCGGCAGCACGGACTCCCCCCCAAAGAAGGGGGCAAACCGGATCCCCAGCGAATGATATACCTCAGGCGGAATACCGATATCGGCCAGGAAAAGCGCTCCACAATCCGGGTGGAGCAGACCAGGCTTTGGCAGGGCCAGGCTGAGAGTTTGGTCTGCCCGCACACAAACACCCGGGGTTTCCCCCTGGCTTGCCTCCAGCCCGGAAGGCAGATCAAGGGAGATTACCGGCTTTCCGGAGGCATTCAGCCCCTCAATCATCCGTTCGGCCGGGCCGCGCGGCGGGCCGTTTAAACTATAGCCAATCAGCGCGTCCAATACCAGATCAACGGCTTCAAAATCGCCCTCAGAAGGCGTTTCCGCACAAGGCGCTAACCCGCTGGCCTGCAAAATTGCCAACTGAACCGCAGCGGGGCCGGTCAAGCTCTCCGCCGGCCGGGTCAGAGCGGTTAGCACCTGAAACCCGTGGTTATGCAGGTGGCGGGCTGCACATAAGCCTCCCCCGCCGTTTCCTCCGCTGCCGGCCAGAACCAGCACTTTTTGAGGCTTTACCAGCGAAAACCCCTGATGCAGGTGCTGGTATGCCAGGCCAGCCAGGTTTCGGCCAGCATTTTCCATCATCTGTAAAACCCCCAGCTGAAAATCTTCCACTGCCACCCGATCAACTTCCCGCATTTGGGCTTCATCCACCTGCGGGATCGCCTGCCAAACTTGTGTTCCAAAGGGCAAAACTTCAAACA
>JAHEGF010000152.1 GCA_024645155.1 Phyllobacteriaceae bacterium
TTTGGGCCAGGGCCAATCCCGGCAGGTTTTCCTATCCGCAACCACCCGATTTCATTGGATCGTCGTTTCTCAAGCAGGTGCTGACGGAATTTGCCCCGGACCGGTCGGTTCTGCTCGAACCGGTCGACGAAACGACGTTTGCCAATACCACCGAAACGCTGTTCGCCTACCTTGATGAACTGCATCCGGTGATGTGGCGCTCTGCAAAGGCGTTTCCGCAAAACTACCCGGCCATGCGCCAGCTTCTGGCCGACGGTGAACTGGAGATCATATTTGCGTTCAATCCGGCCGAGGCATCCAGCGCCATCGCCAAGGGCGAGTTGCCGGACACCGTGCGTTCATTCACATTTCCCGGCGGCACGCTATCCAACACCCATTTTGTGACGATCCCGTACAACGCCGCTTCAAAGGCGGGGGCACTGGTGCTGGCCGATTTCCTGCTTTCGCCGGAAGCACAGGCCCGCAAACAGGATCCGCGAATCTGGGGTGATCCGACCGTGCTTGCAGTCGACAAGCTTGACGCCGCCGACAGGGCAGCGTTCGATGCCATCGACCTCGGTGTCGCGACATTGCGGCCCGAGGAACTCGGACCTGCGCTTGATGAACCGCATCCGACCTGGATGGTAAGGCTGGAAGATGAATGGAAACGGCGCTACGGCGTCGCCAATTGAAACTAAGTCATCCGGCGCAGTGCTGCCACGCATAGGCCCACCGCTGGCCATTGCATTGCTGACACTGCCGATTCTGGCAGGGCTGGCTGGTACTGTGCTGCCGGCTCTCGGTTACCTGCCGGCACTCGACGGCACGGAACTGACATTGCGCCATTTCACCGACGTTCTTCACCGGCCGGGAATCATCCGGTCCTCGGTCATCTCGATGGTTACGGGCGTTGCAACAGCGGCCATATCGCTCGCCGTTGTCATGGCGTTTGTCGCTGGCTGGTCGGGCACCCGGGCCTTCGCCCGTGTCCAGCATCTGGTTTCACCGCTGTTGTCAGTACCCCACGCGGCAGCCGCATTCGGCCTGGCGTTCCTCATCGCTCCGTCAGGCATGATTGCCCGTATCCTGTCACCCGGCATTACTGGCTGGACCAGGCCACCGGATATTCTGATCGTGTCCGATCCACTCGGCCTGACGATGATGGCCGGGCTGATAACGAAGGAAATTCCGTTCCTGTTGCTTGTAACCCTGGCAGCGCTTCCGCAGTTACGGGTCGCCGAAACGCGAATGCTCACTGCGGCATTGGGCTACGGCCGCATTGCCGGGTTCATGTTCGCATTGTGGCCCCTGGTTTATCGGCAGATACGTCTGGCGGTATTTGCCGTCATCGCGTTTGCGTCGTCTGTGGTCGATGTTGCTGCCATACTTGGCCCATCGACACCGGCACCGCTGGCCGTTCGCCTGGTTGAATGGATGAACGATCCGGATCTGTCGATGCGCTACATCGCTAGTGCCGGTGCAATGCTGCAGTTGGGTGTCACTGCAATGGCTCTTGCCATCTGGATTGCCCTCGAAAGGGTTGGCGCGGCAATCGCTCAACTGTTATGCCATGCCGGCCTGCGGTTTCGCCGCGACCGGATAACAGCATGGATTGCGCTTGCAATGATCACAAGCGCTGCACTTGCAATCTTTGCCGGCCTGGCAATCCTGGTAATCTGGTCAGTTGCCGGCCTGTGGCAGTTTCCCGATGCACTTCCCTCAGATTTCACACTGCGAAACTGGATGCGCGCATTGCCAAGGATTGCAGATCCGTTGTGGACCACCCTTGTTGTCGCCACGCTTTCAGCGGCCATTGCCACGGTACTTTCCATTTTGTGCCTGGTTCGCGAAGGCGAAACACGCCAATCGGGAAACAGCCGCTCGCTGATGGTTCTTTACGTGCCGTTACTCGTGCCGCAGGCGGCCTTCCTGTTCGGGCTTCAATTGCTGTTCATCGGATCCGGCACCGATGCCAGCCTTGGCGCGCTGGTGCTGGCGCATCTGATATTCGTCATGCCGTATGTTTTCCTGTCACTGTCCGATCCGTGGCGCGCCTATGACCGTCGGTACGAAGCCGTCTCTGCCGGATTGGGGCGCAGGCGTTGGGCTACCCTGTTCCGGGTCCGCCTGCCAATGTTGCTGCGCTCGGTGATGACCGCAGCGGCTGTCGGTTTTGCGGTTTCCGTCGGCCAGTATCTGCCGACGCTGCTGATCGGTTCGGGCCGCCTGACAACCATCACCACGGAAGCAGTGGCACTTGCCTCCGGTGGCAATCGCCGGGTGATCGGCATTTACGCCTTCCTGCAAATGGTCCTGCCTCTTGCAGGCTTTGTCATTGCAACCATGGTTCCGGCACTGCTATTCCGCAACCGCAGGGCAATGCAGGTTTGATGGCTAAATGACACCTACCGATCGCGGACTTTATCTGGATGGCGTTGGCATAGCGCTTGCTGGCCGGCAATTGCTTGAGGTGACCCGGCGGGTCGACCCGGGCGAAGTCCTGACGGTCATGGGACCGTCCGGTTCCGGAAAATCATCTCTACTCGCCTATATCGGCGGATTTCTCGATCCTGCATTCAAGGCTCGCGGCAGGGTAATCGCCGATGGCCTGGAACTGACATCGCTTCCCGCCGAAGATCGCCATGCCGGCATACTGTTTCAGGACCCGCTGCTGTTTCCGCACATGTCGGTCAGCGGCAATCTGTTATTTGCGATTCCGCCTGCCATCAAGGGCAAACAGAAACGTGACGAACTGGCCAGAGAGGCACTTGCAGGCGTCGGCCTGTCCGATTTCGACGATCGCGATCCCGACACCCTGTCCGGCGGCCAAAAGGCGCGGATCGCATTGGCACGGGTGTTGTTGTCGCAGCCACGGACACTGCTGCTCGACGAACCGTTTTCCAAGCTCGACCAGGATCGCCGCGACCAGATGCGCCAGCTGGTTTTTTCCAAGGCGCGTGAACTGGGCTTGCCGGCAATCCTCGTAACCCACGATCAGGCAGATGCAGATGCAGCCGGAGGTCCGGTGATTCGCATCGGCGAGGACAACACCCAGTGACCATCATGCCGGATCTTCCGGTAACCGGTGTCCTGGACGAAGTTGCCGGTAAACTTGCACGCTCAAAACAGGTGGTCCTCGCTGCTCCACCCGGCGCCGGCAAGACCACGCTTGTACCTTTGCACCTGCTTTCATCTCCCTGGCTTGAGGGCCGCCGGATCGTATTGCTGGAACCGCGCCGTCTTGCCGCACGGGCAGCCGCCCGGCGAATGGCATCGCTGCTCGGCGAAAAACCCGGCGGTACGGTCGGTTACGCAATGCGCCTTGACCGGAAGGTCTCGGCTGCAACCCGTATACTCGTTGTCACCGAGGGGGTTTTTACCCGCATGGCGCTCGACGATCCTGAGTTGAGCGGGATAGGCGTGGTCATATTTGACGAATATCACGAACGCTCGCTGGATGCCGATTTCGGACTGGCACTGGCATTGGACATTGCCGGTGCCCTGCGGCCGGACCTGCGCATCCTGGTCATGTCTGCAACGATCGACGGCGCCACCGTTTCGGCGCTGATGGACGATGCCGAGGTGGTGGAATGCTCCGGCCGTGCCTTTCCGGTGGACTATCGCTATCTAACACGCAATCCGGGCATGGAAATCGAAGACTTGATGGCAAATACCATCCGCGAAACACTTGGTAAGGAACAGGGCAGCATCCTCGCCTTCCTGCCGGGCCAGGGTGAAATCAGCCGAACACTTGAAAAACTGGCGGGGCGCGTGGCCTCCGATACCGACGTGATTGCACTTCATGGCGGGCTTGGCGGACGCGCACAGGACACCGCTATCCGGCCTGCACCGCAAGGCCGCCGCAAGGTGGTGCTGGCAACAAGCATCGCCGAAAGCTCGATCACCATTGACGGCGTGCGGATAGTTATCGACAGCGGACTGGCGCGGTTGCCGAAATTCGAACCGGCGACCGGTATAACCCGCCTGCAAACAGTGCGTGTTTCCCAGGCCTCGGCCGCACAACGCGCCGGAAGAGCCGGCCGTACGGCACCGGGCATCGCCGTCCGGCTATGGAGCGAGCGCCAGACCAGTGCGCTCGAACCATTCGCCCCGCCGGAAATCCATGAAGCCGATCTTTCGGGCTTGCTTCTCGATTGCGCCGCTTTCGGTGTGACCGATCCGCGCCAGCTGCGTTTTCTTGACAAGCCGCCTGCGCCCGCATTGGCCGAGGCAAGGCGGTTGCTGGTCACGCTCGGGGCACTGGACCGTGAAGGCTACCTGACAGATGCCGGGCGGGCAATGCGAAAAATCGCGCTGCCGGCACGACTTGCTCACATGGTGACCTGCCAGGAGTCCCGCGCGGCCACCCACAAGGCGGCGAAATTGGCCGTGGTGCTGTCCGAGCACGGTTTGGGCGGGTTATCGGCCGATCTCGATGTCCGGCTGCAGCGGTTTGCATCCGGCAAGGACGAGCGGTCTGTAGCTGCACGCCGCATGGCGCAGCGTATCGCCGATCATTTAGGCCCGCCTGCAAGCGAGGCCGGACCGGAGCCGGGAATCGGCATTTTGTTGGCCGCTGCCTATCCGGACCGCATTGCCAAGGCACGGGGGCAAACCGGTCAGTTCGTGCTGGCAAACGGGCGCGGGGCGCATGTCGACCCGGCTGATCCGCTGGCCAAGGCCGGCTTTCTGGTTGTAGCCACGATGTACGGCAAGGCCCGCAGCCAGCGCATCGCTGCAGCAGCAGAGATAAGCGAAGCGGAACTGCGATCCGTCTCAGGTCTTGAGACCGTAAAAACCGTTCGCACCTGGTTTGACCGTGGCAGCGCCTCCGTCCGTGCCGAAGAGCGGGTGTCACTTGGCGCGATAAATTTGTCCACCCAACCTTTGCCGGCGCCAACAGGCAAGGAGGCTGACAAGGCGCTCCTCAAGGCGGTCGGCGAACATGGACCGGATATCCTGCCCTGGGGCAAGGAAACAAGGGTGCTGCGTCAGCGCCTTCAGTGGCTGCACGACAAGCTCGGCGAACCATGGCCCGATGTCGATGATGACGTTTTGGCAGAGCAGACCGAGATTTGGCTGGAACCGTTCCTGACCGGAGACGCCTCGGTAGCCCCGCTTGCAGGCGCCACATTGTCAAATGCCCTGCGCTCCTTGCTGCCACCTGACTTGCATCGCCAGATCGACAGCCTCGCTCCGACCCGGATTACCGTACCGGACGGCAGTTCAATTGCCATCCGCTACGATGACGAGGGGCCGGTGCTGGCGGTGCGTGTACAGCAGATTTTCGGGCTGAGAACCCATCCGGCGATTGCCGGTGGACGCGTACCGTTGATCCTGGAACTTTTGTCACCGGCAAACAGGCCCCTGCAAAAGACCCGTGATCTTCCCGGATTCTGGAATGGTTCGTGGGCTGCGGTGCGTACCGAGATGCGCGGGCGCTACCCCAAGCACGACTGGCCGGAAGACCCCGCCACTGCCAAGCCGTCATCCGGTGCCAAGAGACGCAACTAGTCAGAAAGGCAAAATGATACCGGACACTTGGCGGCAGCGCCTGGCTGTCGCATACAGGACGTTTGACATAGCGGCCGTTGCCATGAATGCAAAATATTCCGACACAACAGGTTCAGCAAGCCGGCAGCTGCGGCTGACAACACTGATCCGCCTGCGCTGGCTCGCGGTAATAGGGCAAAGCGTTGCCGTCGTCTTTGTTGGCCTGTTTCTCGGGTTCCCGTTTCCGGTGATCCCATGTTTTGTCTTGATCGCCGGCTCCGCTATCCTCAATATCTATCTTGGAATCAACCACCCGCGCACCCATCTTCTGGCGCCCGGTCAATCCTTTCGCGTGCTCGGCTTTGACATCGTGCAGCTTTCCGGGCTGCTTTATCTGACCGGCGGGATGACAAATCCCTTCGTGTTTCTCATCAATGTACCGGTGGTGGTGTCTGCCACGTCACTGCCTTTGCGCCTGACGCTCGCATTGGGCGGACTGGTCGTCTTGGCAACGACATTCCTTGCTTTCCAGCATATGCCGCTACCGTGGCTACCGGGCGAAGAGTTTTCTGTACCGATCATTTATACGGCCGGCCTGTGGGTGGCTCTCGTATCGAGCCTGGCCTTCACCGGCATATACGCGTGGCGTGTTGCCAATGAAGCGCGGCTGCTCGGCGCCGCGCTGAACGCCACCGAACTTGTCCTGCAGCGCGAACAGCATTTGTCGGCGCTTGACGGCCTGGCGGCCGCAGCAGCGCACGAATTGGGAACGCCACTTGCGACCATTGCTGTCGTCGTGCGTGAAATGGAGAAAGCTGCCGGCGCGGGCGAAGACGACAATGGCGATATCGCGCTGTTGCGTTCGCAGACCGAGCGATGCCGTGAGATTCTCAAGCGGTTATCCAGCTTGTCAACGGTCAGCGAGGAACATCTGGCCAGGTTGCCGTTTACCTCGCTGATCGAGGACGTCGTCGCACCGCATCGTGAATTCGGCATCGGTATCATGTTGGAGGCGGGACACTGCTACGGCCCCGAACCCGTTGGGCATCGCAATCCGGGCATTATCCACGGACTCGGCAACCTGATTGAAAACGCCGTCGATTTTGCCGGCAAAACCGTCCATGTCACCTGGCGGTGGGACGAGGCGACAGTCGGTTTGACCATCACCGATGACGGGCCGGGGTTTCAGCCCGCTGAAATCGAACGCCTCGGTGAACCCTATAAGACCGGCCGTCCCGATCGCTCCGCTGAAGGCGGTGGTGGCCTCGGCCTGGGGATATTCATCGCCAAGACGCTGCTCGAACGCTCGGGCGCCACGATCAGATTTTCAAATGGGGCACGCAATGACATTGGCGCCGTTGTCCGTGTAACCTGGCCGCGCAAGGCTTTTGACAATGCCACCCCGACACAGCAAGAAACCGGCAATTGAATATTCGACTTTAGTGCAGGTTTTCCCTATATCGACCGGACCGAAACAAAAAGGCGGCAGATGCGGGGCTATGAGCGAGAAAAAAACAGACCTTGGCGGCAAAACGGACATGTCACTGGTCATCTGTGACGACGATGTTCCATTCCTGACGCGTTTGGGACGCGCAATGGAAAGCCGCGGCTTTGACGTGCGCACCGCGGAAAGCACCGCCGAGGCGCGAAAGATGATCTCCGACGTTCCGCCCGCCTATGCGGTTGTTGACATGCGACTGGGCGACGGCAATGGCCTTGATGTCGTGCAGTTGCTTCACGAGAAGCGCCCGAATGCACGCGCCATAATACTGACCGGCTATGGGAATATCGCGACTGCGGTTACGGCCGTCAAGATGGGTGCTGTCGACTATCTGTCCAAACCAGCGGATGCCGACGACGTTTACGCAGCATTGACAAGAGACCCCAATGAAAAGGCGAGCCTGCCAGAAAATCCGATGTCGGCTGACCGGGTGCGGTGGGAGCACATACAGCGGGTCTATGAAATGTGCGACCGCAATGTTTCCGAAACAGCACGCCGTCTCAACATGCACAGGCGCACTCTGCAGCGCATATTGGCCAAGCGTGCCCCGCGGTAATTCCTCGAGCGTCTTGCGCCCAAATGGAATCGTTCTGCGGCGTAAAAAATTGTCATTAGAATCGAGGGTTTTGGCGGAGTTCGTAGCTGGCGTTATGGGCGAGAGGAAAGCCGATGATGTGGCACATATTCCTTCCGCCCGATGGGTTGGCCGAAATCAGGTGGCAGGCGCTCTAACTGTCTTCCTCATTTTCGACTCCGGGCAATGTCAGTCCAGCCCTTTCGGCCGCCAGTAACCGGTTGGCGCCGGCGCGCGCAAATCTTTGCAGCAGCGCCTTGCGGGTCGCGGCAGCAATCCGGTGTTCGGGTGCTTCGCGGATGATTTCGGCTCCATATCCATCTGAAAGGACCAGGCCGCAATCCTCTGGGAATATTTCCAGAGGTACATCGGGATGAGTGGCAAAATATAGCCG
>JAHEGF010000153.1 GCA_024645155.1 Phyllobacteriaceae bacterium
CTGGCGGAATACCGGGCCCGTTATCGTCGATGGTCAGTGTCAGGGATCCCTTTGCGTGTACTGCGGTCAGTTGGACCGTATCGGCAAATCTAAGGGCGTTGGTGACAACGTTTGTAACGAGCCGCGAAAATGCATTCGGGCGCACCGTTACGACCGAACTTCCAAGGATCGACGTGGTCAGTTTGCGCTTGCGCAACGCAGCGTCACGTTCGAGGTTTTCAAACATCGGCGCCAGATCGATCTCGCCGCTTTCCTCAGACCCTTCACCACGGGCAAAGGCCATGTAGCCCTCGAGCATGGACTGCATATCATCAATGTCCTGGTTCATGGCGTCGATGGCCGATTTCTTCCCTGCCAATGCAAGCTGAAGCTTGAAGCGGGTAAGGATCGTCCTGAGATCGTGGCTGACGCCGGTCAGCATGTCGGTTCGCTGTTCGATCTGGCGTTCGATGCGTTCGCGCATCCGGACAAAAGCAGTGCCGGCCCGGCGGACTTCCTCGGCGCCGCGCGGCTGGAAATTGTCGGGCATCGGCTGGCCCTTACCGAACTTTTCCGCGGCTTCTGCCAGTTTCTGTATCGGCCTTATCTGGTTGCGCAGGAACAATACGGCAATCGTCAGCAACACGAGAGATGTTGCAAACATCCAGATCAGAAAAATATGCGTATTGGACGCATAGGCCTGGCTGCGTGGCGCAAATACCCGCAGCACGTTGTTTTCCAACTGGATGCGGATTTCAATTGTATTCGATGCACCAACGGTATCGATCCAGAATGGCCGTCCGATGCGCCTGATAATCTCGGTGCTGAGTGCCTGGTCCAGGATAGAGAAGAACGGTTTTTGTCCAGGAGCCGGCAGCGGGTCGGGAGGCATGATATCGATTTTCAGGGACAGCCTTTCCTGGGCAATCCGCTTGACCTCGTCATAATTGCCGGTCTGGGGATAGGTTTCGATCATGTCGATGATCGCGGCGATATCACGTGTGACCGCGGTGGACAGGCGCTGTGTAACCGTTTGCCAATGGCGTTCCATGAACACGAAGGCAACCACCGACTGCAACAAAAGCATCGGTGCGATAACGATAATCAGTGACCGGGCATAGAGCCGTTTCGGCATGTAGCGGGCGATGCCGCGCGAGAATCGACGCCAGGTCACGCGAATGCCGCCAAGAAACCGGCGCAGCGTGCTTTTCTCGGTATCCTTTTCGGAAGTCTGATTGGTGCCTGTAAGTGCCATTGCCGCCAACTGTTGCCGCTGCGATATCGGTACCGCCCGGATACACTAGATCAAGTCGGCTTGCACGGGAACGAACTCAAAAAAATTCAATGCGTGTCATTCAACCCAGAGCCGGTATCCGATACCGCGGACGGTTTGCAGCCACACGGGGTTGGCAGGATCGGCCTCGATCTTTCTGCGCAAACGGTTGATCTGCACATCTATGGTCCGCTCACCGACAGCGGCCCCGTCGCCAACCAGTTCGTGGCGGGGAATGGTTTCGCCCGCGCGCTCGGCAAACAGCGCTAGGATTTCCTGCTCCCTGTCGGTCAGTTTCACCGACACACCGCCCTTCTTCAGTTCGCGGCGGGCGACAGCGAATGTGTAGGGCCCAAATACAAGCTGCTCGACTTTGGGAACCGGTGGCATTCCGCCGCGGCGCAAAATGCTGTTGATCCGCAGGATCAGTTCGCGCGGATCAAACGGCTTTGCAAGGTAGTCATCGGCCCCCGCCTCCAGTCCGGCGATCTTGCTGTCCGTTTCCGACAAGGCGGTCAGCATCAGGATCGGAACATCCTTCTCGTCGCGCAGCGAGCGGGTCAGGTCGAGGCCGCTTTCGCCCGGCATCATCACGTCAACAATCAGCAGGTCGAAATCCAGGCTGTGCAGCAATCGTCTGGAATCGGCGGCATTGGAAGCGACGGTCACCCGGAACCCGTTTTCGGTCAGGTAATCGCGGAGCAGGTTTCGAATGCGGGTATCATCATCGACCACAAGCAGATGCGGCGCATCGTCATTTGGAGCGCAGGTCACATCGGTCATTCCATTGCCTTTCGGTATCATCGCTCTCCGTTCCCGTTTCCGTCACGTGTCCTTTTCCGCCAGGTCATCCAACTGGCTGCGCAAGCCGGAATCAACCATCGCCACGAGAAACCTTCGCACGACAGCGTGGGCGTCCTGCCCGGCCTCCTGCAATGCCCCGGAGATGCGGCGGGACTGTGGCGCTGCCAGGGTCAGGGCCAGTTCCCGGCCTTTCTCGGTCGGAAAAAGCTCACGCTGGCGGCGGTCTTCTACACCCTGGATCTGGGCAATGTAGCCGGTTTCGATAAGCTGCTTTAGCACCCTGGCCAGGCTTTGTTTCGTGATTTTCAGGATTTCCAGTAATTCGGCAACCGTCAGACCCGGCTTGCGGTTTACAAAATGTATGACCCGGTGATGGGCGCGACCAAAGCCGAATTCGGCCAAAATGACATCCGGATCGGAGGTGAAATCCCGGTAGGCAAAAAAGAGCAGCTCGATGATGTCGAGATGGAGTGTTTCTTCGGGCGTCAGCGCGGCGGAAACAAGTGGTGGCGGGGCGTTCATGAATGTCTTCCGTATTTGCCTTTGAACCGGAAATTTATGTCAGTCTTATTGACATAAATTGGGACTGGTGGTAATTTTTGTTATGTTTGCAGCACAGATGCGAACGAAAGTTAGGTTTCAGACTGTTATTGTGGAACATTGTTGTACCATCCGTTGATAGTCACTTGGTGTTTAACCGCAAGAGCAGTCCAAGGCAAAACTGAACAATAACGGACGAAACCCGGCGCCGCACAAAGCATTGGAGCATGGTATGGCAGGAACCCCTTTTGATCAGCTGGAAGGCTGGATCTGGTTCAATGGCGAATTTGTCAAATGGGCTGACGCCAAAATTCATGTGCTGACCCACGGATTGCACTATGCCAGCGCCGTGTTCGAGGGCGAACGGGCCTATGGAGGCAAGATTTTCAAGCTGACAGAACACACCGAACGGCTGCATGAATCTGCACGTTTGCTTGGCTTCCGGATTCCGTATTCCGTCGAGGAAATCGACGAGTCGTGCCGGCAATTGCTTGAACGTCAGGGATTCAGCGACGCCTATGTCCGGCCGATTGCCTGGCGCGGCAGCGAGATGATGGGGGTTTCGGCACAGAAGAACCGCATCAATCTGGCGATCGCCATTTGGCAGTGGCCAAGCTATTTCGACCCCGAGCAGCGTCTCAAGGGCATTCGCGTCGACATTGCCGACTATTGCCGTCCGGATCCCAGAACGGCACCGTCGAAATCGAAAGCGGCCGGTCTTTACATGATCTGCACCATCTCCAAACACGCAGCGGAGGCGAAGGGCTATGCCGATGCACTGATGCTCGATTGGCGTGGAAGGGTGGCCGAGGCGACTGGAGCGAATGTCTTTTTTGTCAAGGATGGTGTCCTTCATACGCCGGACCCGGATGCCTTTCTTGACGGTATCACGCGCCGTACGGTTATAGGATTGGCCAAAGCACGGGGGCTCGAGGTCGTAGAGCGCGCAATCATGCCCGAAGAACTGGCCGATTTTGAACAATGCTTCCTGACCGGAACCGCTGTTGAGGTAACACCGGTCTCGGAAATTGGCCCGTACCAGTTTACCGTTGGCGACATCACGAAATCGCTCATGGAAGACTACAGCGCGGCCGTGCAGCCAAGCCGGGCAATAGCCGCAGAATAGAAGCGGTTGTCTGATACGGGGATAAACGCTGGGTTTTGACAATCCTGTTTGACACGCATTGGTAATATGTCTTTAGTCTCTGTTCTTGAGGGGCAATGGACGGAACCAGGAGACAACTCAATGGAAGCGTTACTCCCAATCATTATTCAGGCTGTGACCGGCGCCATTGGCGGCAATGCGGTAAGCGGCGTTCTCAAACAGGCAGCCATGAGCGTGCTTGCGCGTTCCATATCAGGTGCAATCGGCGGTGTCGGCGGCGGCGCATTGCTCGGCAGCCTGCTTGGTGGAGCTGCCGGTGATCCGGCCGGGGGTGGGGCGCTTGGCGGACTCCTTGGACAAGCGGTCGGTGGCTTGGCAGGCGGCGGCATCTTAAGCGCGATTGTCGGTATTGTCATGAAGGGTGCCAAGTAGCCGGCATCCGCAACAATACCTTTAATTTGACGGGTGGCCTTGCGCTGCCCGTTGTCGTTTGCCAAACCGGCACGGCCAACTTGCCCGGGACAATGGAGACCTGCCATGGGACAACTGAACGCGGGAATTGTACCCGTCACGCCGTTTCAACAGAATTGCACCCTGCTTTTCGATGCCGACAGCAAAAAGGGAGTGGTTGTCGATCCCGGTGGCGACATTGACCGCATTCAGGCCGCCATTGATGGCAACAAGATCGATATCGAGGCAATTTGGCTGACCCATGGCCATATTGATCATGCCGGTGGCGCGTTGGATCTGAAAGATGCGTTGGGCGTTGACATTATCGGTTCGCACCGCGATGACCTGCCGTTGCTGCAGGACCTCGAACAGCAGGCGCACATGTTCGGTCTTGAAGGTGCTGTGCGCAATGTGACGCCCGACCGCTGGCTGGAAGAGGGAGACGTCGTTTCCTTCGGCGACCATGAATTCGAGGTTCTGCATTGCCCCGGCCACGCGCCCGGGCATGTTGTGTTTTACAACCGTGCCGCCAAGTTCGCCCATGTCGGTGATGTCCTGTTCAGCGGTTCGATCGGCCGTACCGACTTGCCGGGCGGAAGCCACCAGACTTTGATCCGGTCCATCAAGGAAAAGCTTTTTCCGCTCGGCGACGATATCGGGTTCATCTGCGGTCACGGACCCGGCGGACGGTTTGGAGACGAACGCCGGACCAACCCGTTCCTGACCTGATCACCAGCCGCTAGAACAGGTGCCGGATCGAATTGGCGTAATAGGCTACAAGCGGTTCCTCACCTGGAACGATGTGCAATATGCCATCCTCGCTGCTTGTCACGATATGGCGCAACTGAAGCATGCGCAGGCCGACGGTCACTTCATAGTCGCGGTCGGCATGAGGAATGTGGACATGCGCGTGCCTGTCCCTCAACCGGTCAATCAGGCTGTTGACCTCGGATTTCAGCGACAGCAGGTCGATACCGTCTTCGCCGGCCTCGATCAGCGCAAAGGCAACAAGCGAAACAGGCAGCGCCGGAATGACCTTTCCAACCTCCGCCATCAGGTGTTCGCCCAGCGCCTGCATGACCGCCGGCTTCTCGTCCTTGTCGAGTGACATACGGCCGGGAATGCCGTTGGCAGCCAGGAACTTGTTGAGCGAGACCGGCGTTCCGAACGACACGCAGGCATAGCCGAACCGGTGCCAGCGGCCGAGTACGCGCAACCGCAGGTTCTTTGCAAGAAATCCCAGCGTCTTCCATGTTTTCTGCCGCGTGGAAACCGGCGGCGGTTTGCCCATTATTTCGGCGACCAGCGAGCGGTCCTCGAGAACGCGGTCATAGTTGAGGCCGACCGGAATGAAGACGATGTCGTGACTGTCGGGATCGTGGGACGAGACGATGTAGGAAAGCAGGCCGAGCTTGACCGGCCTGATCAGGCCGTCACGCGACAGTCCTCCTTCGGGAAATATCGCCTGCGTCACGCCGGCCTCGGTTGCCATGCCGACATAACGCGCCAGAACGCGGCGATAGAGCCGGTTGCGCGCATCGCGGCGAATGAAATAGGCGCCAGTCGCGCGGATCAGGGTTTGCAGGACCGGAATACGAGCCCATTCCCCGACCGCATAGGACAATGCCGCCGAGGCTGACGCCAGGTAGGTAACGAGTACGTAATCCATGTTGGACCGATGATTGATGACGAATACCACCGTTGCATCCGGATCGACCTCGCGCAGCGCGTCGACATCGGAATAGCCGAGCCGCACGCGGTACAACGCCTGCGACAGGCCGCGCGCAATGCGGATGCCGACGCGGAAATAGATGTAGGCGCTGAACGCGGGGACGATCTCGCGGGCATAACGTCCGGCCTTGTCCATCGCCACCTCGATCAGGGTGTTTTCCTCTTTGGCATAATCCTCGGCGGCACGGACGACTTCGGGATCATGGGCCAGACGGTCGATCAGCACCTGGCGCCTTGTCAGGCCGAACGGCCGGATCTTAAGCTGCAGCCGTGTGTTGAGTTCCTCGATCGCGCGGTTGACGCGGCGGCGCAAAAACCAGCGCACCGCAGGGGTCAGCAGCCGGTCTATCAGGCCGATCGCAGCCAGCAGGCCCGCCAGAACGACGAACCAGACCGGAAGTTCGATGGTCGAGGCAAACTCCATCACCGGCTTCCCGGCCAGGTCATGCGCGTACGGATGTAATACCCGGCATCTGCGGGATGTTCGTCGGTGGTTCCGTCACGCGAAGAATGGATGCGGTCGACCGGCCGCCATTCGCCGAATGCATCCTCGGCGTCGGGAACCTCGGCATAGTTCAGGTTGAATTCAAGCATCGCCAGCGGTGAAAGCCAGACCTGCAGGCTGCGCGCTGCGACCTTGTCGTGCAGTTCGACCGAGCCGCCAAGAACGGTCTCGCCATTGGCACCGTTTGTCCGTTGGAGGTCGCGCCGGGCGCTGATCGAATGTTCCCAGGAGCGCAATTCGGCACGGATGCGAAACCGGTCATCCTCGATAATCGCGGACGCCGGCACGCGCAGTTCGAACTGCATCACCGGCCTGGGCCCGTTTACGGGAAAATGCGGAGGCGCACCGTCGTCGAACAACCAGATCCAGACAGTGGCGATCAGCACGACGACCAGCCCGACGGCAACCAGCGCCTGGGTGTCGAACATCGACTGTTTTTTCGAAGGATCGCCGGTCAGGAGAACCTGGTCGACAGCCTCGATCGGATCATCGGGCACCGGAAGCGCCGGTTTTGCCTTCGGCTTGAGGATGCGCAGTGTCAGCAGCAGCGCGCCGATGGCACCGATGACCGCGCACAGCGGCCCGAGCCCGACGGCAACGCCCATGGCAATGCCGCCATTCATGTCGCGGCCCTCGAGGGCTACGAGGAGCGGATAGCCAAGCAGGAACGCCGCGAGATAGCCGGCGACCGCGCCGAGCAGCGAAAAAAATACCGCGAGCAATGCGCGCATTCCCGGTCCCCCTTTCCGCGCTATCCGCGTCAGCCTAGCGTCTTGGCGCGCGGCGCGAAAGGGTGCGGGGCTACAGAATGAGGTGCCTCGAGCGCCGGGTTGCAGTTGCGATCGGGGGTTTCGTCATTGCGGCAGAATGGCGAAAATCAGATTTTTCCCCTGCGCCTCACCCGTTCACCAGCGCCAGGATCAGCCGGTGGATGGTGCCGCCGTTTGACATCTCCTGGCGGTCGAAGGCGGCGGATTCATCGTGGTAGTCGGCATAGGCCCGCTTGACGCGCGACAGCACCTCGGCGCGGATCTTTTTGCACCCGGCGTCGTCTTCCACCCGCAGGCCGACGGTCGCCTCGATGATATTGGCGGTCATGGCGACAATCATCCTGCCGTGAACCTTTTCATGGGCGGCGATGCCATCGGCGAAGGCCTTCCAGCCGGCGGCGAGCGCGGGCGGCAGCTTGTCCGCCGGCTTTGGCAGCGTGGTGATGACCGTCAGGAAGGGCAGGGCGGACCGCACCTCGCAGGCATTGCCGTCCGGGCGGTAGTCGCGCCGCCATTTCAGGTCGAAGGTGGTGTGGGCGATTGTCCGCGTCCTGTTGCCGCCGGGCCCGATCAGCGGGCCGTTTTCGCCGATTGACCGGTACAGCGCAAAGCCGCTGTTGCCGCTGATCCGGTAGTGTTCGGTGCGCTCCCCGGCCTTCCAGTCGCCGGCAAGGGCGGAGGCGGGGGATAGCAGGAGGAGGGCCAGGGCAGGACGGATCATCGGCGCCGGGGAAGGTGGTTGCGGGGCGGCCATTGATGCCGCGAATCACGGGAGATGTCGAGC
>JAHEGF010000154.1 GCA_024645155.1 Phyllobacteriaceae bacterium
CAAATCCGAGCCCTGCTTCGAAGGGATTGGTATCCGGCGTGATGTCTGCCGACCAGTACAGATAACCCTTTTCGAGACGGCAGCTTTCGATGGCATAATACCCCGCATCTGCCATTCCCATTGCTTTGCCAGCATCGCGCAATGTCTCGTAGACATGGGCTGCATATTCGGTCGCCACATAAAGTTCAAAGCCGAGTTCGCCGACATAGCCGATGCGTACGGCAAGCGCCCGGGCGTTACCGATTTCTATTTCCCGGGCGCAAAGAAACGGAAACGCGCCATTGCTGATGTCGTCGGCACTGACTGATTGCAGGACCGTGCGGGCATCGGGCCCGCACAGGTTGATAGTCGCGTAGCTGTTGGTGATATCGCGCATCGTGATTTCCTGCGGGAGGTATTTGCGCACCCACGAACTGTCGCGAACGCCAAATCCCGAACCGGTAATCAGCCAGAAGCAGCCGGGATTGACATGGATCAGTGTCAGATCCGCCTCTATGCCACCAGCTGGATTGCAAAGCTGGGTATATATTGCCCTGCCGGGCGGACCGGACAGATCATTGGCCGCCAGGGCTTGCAATGCCATTTGCGCGCCCGGGCCCGTGATCTCAAACTTTGAAAACGAGCTCTGGTCTATCAGCGCAACGCGTTCGCGGATAGCGCACACTTCTCCCGACACCGCATCATGCCAGCCGGGCTTGCCCTCGAAACTTGGGGTGTTGGTTGCATCAGTGCCGGGAATTACGAACCAGTTTGGACGCTCCCAGCCGAACTTGCTGCCGAAAACAGCGCCGTTTTCCGACAGCCTGTCATAAAGCGGGGACCGCCTGAGGCCACGTCCGGCAGCGGCTTCTTCGCCCGGCCAATGGATCTTGTAGTAAGCACCATAGGCTTCGATTGCGCGTTCCTGCAGAAAGCGGTACTGGGCATGCGGCTTGCCGAAACGGCGCACATCAAACGGCCACAGGTCTAGGCCAGGATCACCATGCATGATCCAGTTGGCCATCGCTTCCCCCGCCCCGCCGGACGCGGCAATTCCCGCGGTAAATCCGCATGCGACATAGAAGTTGTCGAGCTCCGGTGCCAGGCCCATGATCGGCTCGCCATCGGCCGACACAGGGATTGGACCGTTGATCACAGTCTTGATGCCGATGTCGTTGAGGACCGGAATGCGTTCGGCTGCGGGTAACGCAAAGAGCTCTAACCGGTCCATGTTGGCGGGAAACAGTTCGCGGCCGAATTCGAAGGGCGGACGCCCCTGCCAGCAGCCCTTGGCGCCATCCTCCCATCCGCCGATGGCAAACGCGCCAACGTCAGGTTTGAGATAAAAGTTCTTGTCGGGATCGCGCAGAGTTGTCAGGTTTGGCGGTATGTCCAGGCCCTTTTCGGTCAAAAAATACTGGTGCTCGACTATGCCCGCCGCCAAAGACACGCCCGCCATCTCGCCAATCCGCTTGGCCCACAGGCCGGCGCAATTGACAAGGATCTCGCATCCGATGTTTCCGGAATCGGTTGACACGCCAAGAGCCCGGCCGTTTTCGACATGGATACCGGTAACCGTGACGCCTTCCTCAATTCGCGCGCCATGAGACCGCGCAGCGTGAACATAGGCCTGCGTCAGGGCATAGGGGTCGATGTAACCGTCCGAGGGAATGTAGGCCGCACCGACCACGCCTTTGCCGTCGATCAGCGGGAACCGCTCTTGTGCTTCACGCGCATCAAGGCTGTAGCATTCGAAACCGAAACTCTTGGCCAACTGCATCGAACGGCGGATTTCGCTCCAGCGTTCGGAACTGGACGCCAGACGAAGCGAACCGACTTTCTTCCAATCTGTTGCCAGCCCGGTTTCGGCCTCCAGCCGATCGAATACTACAACGGAGTTCTGCATCAGGCGTGTTAGTGCCCGCTTGCCGCGCAATTGGCCGACCAGGCCTGCCGCGTGCCAGGTCGAGCCATGTGTGACCTGCGCTTTTTCAAGCAACAGGACGTCGGACTGACCGGCTGCGGCGAGATGATAAGCAATAGAGCAGCCGATTGCGCCGCCGCCGATAATAATGATCCTTGCATGACGGTCGGCGCGAAATGCCATCGCTCACCCCTTCACCCTGCGGTTTGAAGGATCATAAAAAGGCTCAAGCCCGATGGTCGCTGGCATCACCTTGTTTGCAACCACCAGCTCATAACTTCCGCTTTTCAGAAAGCCGTCATTCACGCCATCAGCGTTGCGGACATAGCCGTAACCGATGCTCTTGGCGATAGTGTAGCCATAGCCGCCACTTGTCAGGTAGCCGACCTGCCTGCCGTCGCGCAGGATCGTTTCGCGTCCAAGCAGCACCGTATCGGGATCATCGATGGTAAAACCGGCAAAGCGTTTCCTGGCCGGATCGCCAGCCGCTTTTTCAAGGGCGGTTCGCCCCATGAACGCCTTGTTCCGGCGCATTTTGACAGCCCAGCCCAAACCTGCTTCAAACGGTGTATCATTCGGCGTGATATCCGATCCCCAGGCGCGGTACCCCTTTTCCAGTCGGAGCGATTCGAGCGCACGGTATCCGACCGGACGAATTTCATGCGCCTTGCCCGCCGCCATCAGCGCATCAAAAACCTCTCCAGTCGCGCCAATGGGCAAATGCAATTCCCATCCGAGTTCGCCAACATATGTCACCCTGAGGGCTCGAACGCGGTGACCAGCAATGCCGATTTCACGGATATGGGCAAACGGAAATGTGTCATTGGAAATGTTGTCGGGGGTCACGGCGCCCAGCACGTCGCGTGCCCGCGGCCCCATCAGCGACAGGGTACCAAATTCTTCGGTAATATCCGCTATGTCTACATTTGCGCTTTCGGGAACATGATCCGATATCCATGCAAGGTCATGGCTGCGGAATCCGGTTCCCGTCACGACATAAAACCGCTCCTCGTCAAGGCGGGCAACCGTGAGATCGGCTTCGATGCCACCGCGTGTGTTCAAAAGCTGCGTATAGGTGAGCCGCCCGGGTTCCTTGCTGACATCGTTTGCACAGATCCAGTCTAACGCCTTGAGTGCGTCCTTGCCGCTGATCTCGTATTTGGCAAACGATGATTGATCGAAAATGCCGACCTTCTCGCGGACATGACGATGTTCCTCGCCAACCGGATGAAACCAGTTTTGCCGGCCCATGGAATAGATGTCGCGGGCCTCTGCTCCTTCCGGTGCAAACCAGTTCGGACGCTCCCAGCCAAGCTTTGATCCGAAAACTGCGCGATGCGCCTTCAGCCGTTCGTATAGCGGCGACACGATATAAGGCCGGCCCGATTCATACTCCTCATGCGGAAACGCGATCGTGTAATGCTTGCCATAGGCCTCCAGTGTGCGGTCGCACACCCATTTGCGGTCGCGGTGCATCCCCGAAAAGCGGCGGATATCGACAACCCAAAGATCGAGCGGAGCCTCGCCGGACATGGTCCAGTCTGCCAGCACCCATCCGGCTCCGCCTCCAGAGGCAATACCGAATGCATTAAAACCGGCGCCGACATACATGTTGGCGCATTGCGGCGCTGCGCCGAGAATGAAGTTGCCGTCGGGTGTAAAGCTTTCCGGCCCGTTGATCATCTGTTTGACACCGGCAGTTTCCAAAGACGGGATACGCGCGATTGCCTGTGTCATGTGCTGTTCGAAATGATCGTAGTCGTCGTCAAACAACTGGAATGCCCATTCGTCGGGAATATCGCCCGCAGTCCCCTCCGGTATCCACGCCTGAGGGTTCGGTTCGTATCCACCCATCACTAGGCCTCCTACCTCCTCCTTGAAGTAGGTCTTGCGGTCAGGATCGCGAATGGTCGGTGCATCACCGGCTAAACCTTCGATCTTCTCTGTAATGACATATTGGTGCTTGACGGGCTGCAGCGGCACGTTGATCCCTGCCAACGCACCAAGCTGGCGGGCCCACTGGCCCGCACAATTGACCACCCGTTCGCAGCGGATATCCCCCTGGTCGGTCTTCACAGCGGTAATGCGGCCATTGGCAATGTTGAAGCCGGTGACCCGCACGCCTTCATGCAGGCGGGCGCCATGCATGCGTGCACCCTTGGCCAACGACTGCGTGATATCGGACGGGCTGGCCTGCCCATCGGTTGGCAGCCAACTGGCCCCAACGAGATCACCGGTTTCCATCAGCGGCCACATCGCCTTGACATCAGCCGGTGACAGCAGGTGCATGTCCATGCCGAAACTTTTTGCCGTGGTCGCCAGCCGTCGGTATTCCGTCCAGCGGTCCTGGTTGGTTGCAAGACGCAGGCAGCCAGTCATTTTCCAGCCGGTTTCGAGGCCGGTCTGTTCGGCAAGCTGCTTATACAATTCGACGGAATACTTGAGCACGCGCGTGATTGAGGCGGAGGAACGCAACTGGCCGACCAGGCCGGCGGCATGCCAGGTCGAACCGGAGGTAAGCTGCCCCTGTTCAAGAAGGACGACGTCGGCCTTGTGATCGCGCGCCAGATGATAGGCCGTTGAACAGCCGATAATCCCGCCGCCAATGACAACAATCTGGGCATGGCCGGGAATGGTCATGAAGCTGCCTTTCCGTAGGCCGAGCGATAGCGGTCAAGTGCCGCCTCCAGCCGTTCGAGGTTCTCGGCAGTGTAACTGGTATAATCGGCGCCCGGTGCATCGAGGTGAAGTTCGGAGACCATGCTCCACATCGCCTCGCGCAACAGCGAGGCGCACTGCATCGCTGACAGGGAGCGTTTCAAAACCGCATCCGGCTCGCGGCCGAAATAGGCCGTCAGCACTTCCAGAGACTCGTCCTCGCTCATTCCGGCGTTCGATGTTGCGCCGGCCAGATCAAACATCGCGGTCGAAAAACCGGCATACTCGAAATCGATCAGCCACAGCCTGTCGCCGTCATCGAGAAAATTGCCTGGCAGGAGGTCGTTGTGCGCAAAGATGATCGGAAGCGGGACTTGTGCCCGTTCGAGCTCTTCGGCGAGCTCCAGATAACCGTCCAGATTGGCCACCGTGCGGCTGTTGCCATGCCTGAGTGTCCGCGCATAGTCGCGGATGATGTGAAAAACCCAGAACATGAAACCCGCACCTGAAACATGACGCGGCATCGATTGGTGGAAATCCCGTATAAGCGCGGCAACCCGGTCCCGGTTTTTGCGCACGTCCCCTGCCTCGAATGTCCGTCCGTCGACAAAGGCCGAGATCATCACCCCCGGCTGGACATGCTCGACTTTTGGCGCAAAACCGGCAGCGTGGGCCGCCCGCGCGCTCATCACCTCACGGTCGCGGTAGACGTGGTGGAACGGATAATCGGTGCCGAAACGGGCGACATGGCGGCCGACATCGTCGGTTACAAGGTAACTCTCGTTACTTAGACCCCCGCTTAGCGTTGCGATGGAAATGGCGCCTTTCCAGCACGGCAGGGCGCTGATTTTTCCTTCGCTGGAGGCAGACTTGCGTTTCATCATGTCAATCCCAGTCGCCATCGCGCCTTGGCTGCACCGGCAGCGATCATCCGGTCGGCAATGATGGCAATGAAGGCGACGGCAAGGCCGGCAACAAGACCGCGCCCGGTGTCGGCCTTGGTCAGCGCGATATAGACCTCCTGGCCAAGATCGCGTGTACCCACCAGCGCGGTGATAACCAGCATCGAAAGCGCGAACATGATTGTCTGGTTGAGGCCCAGCATGATTTCCGGCAACGCCAGTTTCAGCTTGATGCGTGTCAACAGTTGCCACGGTGTACAGCCCATCGCCGTACCGGCTTCAATCAGCCGCGGATCGACCTTCTGGATGCCCAGCACCGTGTACCGGATAGCGGGCGCAACAGCGTAGGCAACGATCGCGATCATCGCGGTAAAGTCGCCGACGCGAAACAGCATCACCGCCGGCATCAGGTAGACAAAGGACGGCAGGGTCTGCAGCGTGTCTATAGCCACCTGGACCCAGCGCCACAAGCGTTCGCGTTCGGCCGCGAGTATACCGATTGGAATACCGACCAGCGATGCGATCACCACCGAAATCCCGCACAGGTATACGGTAATCATCGCCTTTTCCCATTGCCCGGTGGCCGCAATCAGGAAGGCCAGAACCGACACCGTGACAGCGAGCCGCATGCCGCCGAGCCGGTAACTTGCAAATGCCAGAAACGCGGTAATGCCGAACCATGGCATTCCGGCAAGCAGCCGTTTGAAGGGAATGAGCAAGTTTAGAAGGAAGAAGTTTTTCAGCCCCTCCAGCGTGTCGAAATAGTTGATGTTTATCCAGGCAACCACATCCGACCAGAATGTACCGGTCGAGATTTCGAGATTCGCCGGATAGGCCTGGATCGCCGGGATTGCAAGCCCGGCAATTCCGGTGACACCGATCAAAACCAGCGACGCCAGAACATAGGGATGGCGTGACACGAAGCCGTTGGTGTCAGCGCCGGCACCCGCCGGCAATGCGGCACGGCGGGCATAGGCCTGGCTCAGCCGGTCAAGCGCAATGGCAAGTGCGACAATGGCAAGACCGGCTTCAAGTCCGGCTCCGAAATCAAGGCGCCGCAGCGCCGAAAGGACATCGAACCCCAAACCGCCGGCACCAATCATCGAGGCGATGATCACCATGTTGAGCGACAGCATGATCACCTGGTTGATACCGACCATCAGGCTGTCTTTTGCCGATGGCACCAGCACACGCCAGGTCATCTGGCGTTGCGTGCATCCGATCATTCGCCCGAGATCGAGAATTTCCGGGGCGACGGAACGAAGCGCCAGGATTGTAATCCGCGTCATCGGCGGCATCGCATAGATGAGCGTTGCCACCACCGCGGCGGTCGGGCCGAAACCGAACAGGAAAAGGATGGGTACCAAGTAGGCAAAGACCGGAATGGTCTGCATCAGGTCGAGCACGGGGATGAGGAGTTTTTCAAACCGCCGCCACCGGTACCCCGCAATGCCAAGCAGAAGACTGATCGCCACTCCCAGCGGAACCGCCACGAGTATGGAGGCCAATGTAACCATCGCACTAGTCCATTGTCCGAATACCGCAAGAAACAGGAAGCATACCGCCACGAGTATCGACAGTTTTCTTCCGCCGGCATGATAGCCGATCAGCACGACAATGCCGGTGACAGCTATCCACGACATCGGAGGCAGGATCTCGACCGCACTCGAGCCCCGGCCCGACAGAAAACCGGTCGACAATAGGCTGAGCGCCAGCCGGTAAGGCAGATCGATCATTGCGGCAATGAAACGGGTCAGGTCGGTGAATGTGAAAAGACCGAAACTGGCATCGTTGACGAGCCATTTCATAAGAGTCGATATCCAGCGCGCCACGGGTATTATCACCGCTCTCGGATAGTCAAATGCCCAGGCAGCGAAATCCTTCCCGTAAAACCAGAAAATGATAAATGCCATGACCGCTCCAAGCCAGGTGGCAGGCACTTTCCAACGGGCGGCATTTACCGCGGCATCAAGGACCGGCATTCCTGGAGATTGCGGACCCGTTGACATGGTCAACCCCGCAACATCATGGCAACAACGTCGCCGCGATCCAGTATGCCCGCAGTCTTTCCACTGCCATTGACTACACGAATTTGCGTGACACCATCGAGGAAAAGAGGTGCTGCATCGGCAATCGTAGCCGATGCCGCAATCGTCTCGTCAGGAAGTTTCTTGCCTTTTGCTGGGTTCATTACGGTCGCCACCCGCACAACCTTGGCCTTGGCAACATTGCGTGTGAATTCCGCGACATAATCGGTAGCCGGGTTCAAAACGATGTCTTCGGGCGTGCCCGCCTGTACGATCTCGCCGTCTTTCATGATCGCAATCCGGTCGGCCAGGCGGATAGCTTCATCGAAATCATGGGTGATAAAGACGATGGTTTTTTTCAGGACCGACTGCAGACGTATGAACTCGTCCTGCATTTCGCGGCGTATCAGCGGATCAAGCGCCGAAAACGGCTCGTCGAGGA